>DATJZY010000025.1 GCA_035577985.1 Candidatus Eisenbacteria bacterium | reverse complement strand
GACCGGCGGGGGCGCCTTCTTCGAGGACGCCGGAAGGGCGACGAACAGGCCGAGGAGCAGGCTGGCGAGGAGCAGGGCGGCCCGGAAGGCCATCTCGGCGAACCTACGAAAGGGGCTTCGTTCGCGTCAAGCCACTCGCGTTGCCGATGACCGGACCTGCCTCCGCTCCGCCGCGCAGCTCGCGGATCCACACCCGAACCGCCTCGGCGATGATGACGAGGACCATGGCCATGAAGAGACCGGTGACGAAGGCGTCGACGCGGAGGTTCCAGACCTGCGTCTCGACCTGTCGCACCTTGTCGGCGGCGACGGTGCCGGCGGCGAGGTCGCCCGCGAGCTTCGCGGCGCCGGCGAGGAAGCCGAGCTTCGGGTCGGGCGACCACACCTTCTGCACGCCCGCCGTCATCGTGACCGCGAGGAGCCACGCGAGCGGGACCAGCGTCGTCCACGCGTAGCGGGCGCGCCCGCCGCGGATGATGATCGTGGTCGCGACGACGAGCGCGATCGCCGCCAGGAGCTGATTCGCGATGCCGAAGAGCGGCCACAGGATGTTGATGCCGCCCAGCGGGTCGATGACGCCCTGGTAGAGGAAGTAGCCCCACGACGCGACCACGATCGTGCTCGAGAGGACGACGCTCGGATACCAGCTCGTCCGTCCGAGCGGCTCCCACAGGTGGCCCAGGAGGTCCTGCAGCATGAAGCGGCCGACGCGCGTCCCGGCGTCGAGGGTCGTCAGGATGAAGAGCGCTTCGAACATGATCGCGAAGTGGTACCAGAGCGCGAGCGCCGAGCCGCCGAGCACGTTCGCGAAGATGTGCGCCATGCCGACCGCGAGCGACGGGGCGCCGCCGGTGCGCGCGAAGAGCGTCCGCTCGCCGATCGATTGCGCGAGCGACGCCATCTGGTCGGGGGTGACGGTGAATCCCCAGCCCGTGATCGTCGCCGCCGCGGCCGCGGGATCCGCGCCGACGACGCCGGCAGGGCTGTTGATCGCGAAGTAGACGCCAGGATCGAGCGCCGCCGCCGCGATCATCGCCATGATGGCGACGAACGACTCGAGGAGCATGCTGCCGTAGCCGATCATCGGCGCGTCGGTCTCTTCGGACAGGAGCTTCGGCGTCGTGCCCGACGAGATCAGCGAGTGGAACCCCGAGATGGCGCCGCACGCGATCGTGATGAAGCAGAACGGGAACACCTTGCCCGCGAAGATGGGCCCCGACCCGTCGACGAAGCGCGTGACGGCGGGGAGGTGCACGTCGGGCCGCATGACGACGATCCCGAGCGCGAGCAGCGCGATCGTGCCGAGCTTCACGAACGTCGAGAGGTAGTCGCGCGGAGCGAGCAGCAGCCAGACCGGCAGCACCGAGGCCGCGAAGCCGTAGAGGATGATCGACCACGCGAGCGCCGGCGAGGTGAGCGTGAAGGCGGGCGCGAGCGCCGGATGCTGGTCGACCCAGCGGCCGACCACGAGCGCGACCGCGAGCAGCACGAGCCCGATCGCGGTCGCACCGAGGACGTCGTGAGGGCGGACGACCTTCATGTACCACCCCATGAGCATCGCGATCGGGATCGTGAGGCCGACCGTCACCGTGCCCCAGGGGCTGTGGTTGAGCGCGTTCACCACCACGAGCGCCAGCACGGCGATCAGGATCACCATGATGAGGTACACGCCGACGAGGGTGACCATGCCGCCGAGCGGCCCGATCTCGTCCTTCGCCATCTGCCCGAGCGAGCGGCCGTCGCGCCGCAGGCTGCCGCACAGGATGCAGAAGTCCTGCACCGCGCCGCCGAGGACGACGCCGATCAGGATCCAGAGCGTGCCGGGCAGGTAGCCGAACTGGGCCGCGAGCGTGGGGCCGATCAGCGGTCCGGGTCCGGCGATCGCTGCGAAGTGGTGGCCGAAGACGATCCAGCGGTTGGTCGGGACGAAGTCGCGACCGTCGTTGATGCGGACCGCGGGCGTCTCGTGCCCGGCGTCGAGGGCGAAGACGCGCGCGGCGAGGAACGCGGAGTAGAACCGGTAGCCGATGACGTAGATGCTCGCCGCGGCGACGATGAACCAGACGGCGTTGACGCTCTCGCCGCGCACGAGCGCCAGCATGGCGAGCGCCGTGGCGCCGGTCGCGACGACGATCAGCCATCCGAGGGCGCGCAGCACCGTCAGATGTACCCGAACGACTTGAGACGCTTGATGACCTGGCGCTCTTCTTCCTCGGAGTACGACGGATCGTCGGCCGGTCGGAGGTACCCCAGGACCTCGAGCGTGCGCAGCGCGCGCAGGGCGGCGGCATCGAGCTCGGACTCGGGAAAGTCGATCTGCACCTCGGCGCGCTCGGGCGGCTCGTACGCCGAGCGGCCGACGCCGACGGGAACGTAGACCTCGATCATGCGCCCGAGCGCGGCGCGGATCTCGGCGCGCGCCGCCCGCGACGGGCTCGGCACGGCCGCGACCACGGTGACGCCGTGCCGCACGAGCAGGCTCGCCGCGAAGGCCGCGCGACGATCCATGTCGGGACCCGCCAACGCCTGGATGCCGGGCGTTCGTGCGTCGAGCAGCTCGGTCGTCACGTGCCGCCGCGCGAGGCGGTCGACGATGGCTCGCGCGACGCCACCCACGATCCGCTCGTCCGGGCCGGTGACCCACACCACGACCCCCTCCGTCATCACGCCTCCTGGGCCGGTCCCGGATGCCGCCCGGGCCGGAAGATCACCTTCTTGTCCTTCACCACCAGCTCGTCGTTGAGGAAGAGCTGGACGGCCTTCGAGAGCACCTTGCCCTCGAGCGCCTGGCCGCGCCCCTTCACGTCCTCGAGCGGGTCCTCGCCGACGCGGATGTGGAACACGTCCTGGAGGATCACGGGGCCGGCGTCGAGCTGCTCGGTGACGAAGTGCGCCGTGCAGCCCGAGACCCGCACGCCCTCCTCCCACGCCTGGCGGTACGCGTTGGGTCCGGGATGGTAGGGGAGGAGCGAGGGATGGATGTTGATGATGCGGAACGGATAGCGCTCGATCACCTTCGCGGACAGCACCTGCATGTAGCGCGCGAGCACGACGAGGTCGGGCTTCGCGGTCGCGAGCTGCGAGAGGAGCCAGTCGAAGTGCTGCGCCTTGTCGGTCGACGCCGACCAGGCGAACGGGAGCCCCGCCGCCTTCGCGAGGTCGCCGAGCGTCGGGTGGTTCGAGAGTACGACGACGATGTCGCCGTTCAAACGCCCGGCGTCGCGATCGCGGATCAGCTCCTCCAGGCAGTGCGGCTCCTTGGTGACGAGGACGGCGACGCGCTTGCGTTCGGCCGGCCGCCCGGCGAGACGGACCTTCACCTCCATCGCGATGTCGCGGCCGATCTCCTGCAGACCCGTCACCAGCTCGTCGAGCGTGATCGAGAGGTCGGAGATGTCGACCAGCATGGTCATGATGAAGAGGCCCTCCATCACGCGCTGCTCGATGTCTTCGATGTTGACGTCGGCGGAGGCGAGGTAGGTGGAGATGCGCGCGACCACGCCCTTCTGGTCGCGGCCGACGACCGAAACGACCGCCCGGCTCCGCCCGTCCGCCATGCCGCGATGGTAGCCGCGCGCCGCCGCGGGTGGCAAGCTCGGGCTACTGCGCGGGTCGCGGCACGAAGCGCCCGTCGTGCAGCGCCGCCCCGTCGAGCGGCCCCTCGACCATGCCGAGCTCGCGCATCTGTGCGACGAGGGTCTGCCACCGCTCGGCGCGCATCGAGCCGACGCCGCCCTGGCGTGCGTCGTCGTCGAGGACGAGGGGCCGCAACGCCGCTGCGCCGCGATCGAGCGCGTCGCGCCCGATCTCGGGGTTGCGCGCCAGGATGTGGGCGTTGGTCGGGCCCGGGTCGTCGACGTAACGCGCCCAGCCGCGGGCCGACGCCTCGACGACGCCCCGCACGAGCTCGGGGTCGGCGCGCAGGAGGGCGTCGCTCGTCACGAGGACGCTCGCGTACGGATCGAAGCCGAGCTCGGTGATCGGCAGGCAGAGCGGATCGCCGCCCTCGGCCGCGGCCAGGATCGGCTCGCTGAAGACGTACGCCTGCTGCGCGTAGCGCGGGTTCACCAGGAACTCGGCGACGGTGCCGGAGTACGGAACGATGTGCACGCCCGAGAGCGGCGCGTGCCGCTGGAGCCAGGCGAGGTACGGGCTTCCCGCCTGCATCGCGAGCGTCAGGTCGTGCAGGTCGGCGAGCCGGTGGATGCCCGAGGCCTCGTGCACCATGACGCACCAGGGGCTGCGGTGGATCGGCGCCAGGAGCGCCACGACCGCCGCGCCGGCCGCGCCCGCCGCCACCACGTCGTCGGCGTTGACGACGCCGAGCTCGACCTCGCGGCTCGCGACGCGCGGGATGACGGCGACGCGCGGACCGCCCGGGTGGACGTCCATCGCGAGACCGGCCTCGCGGTAGAGGCCGTGCACGATCGCCGCGAAGTAGCCGCCGTGCTCGGACTCGGGGAACCAGTTGAGGGCGAGCCGCACGGTCCTGCCGGTGGGTGCCGACGCGCCGTCGCCGCACGCGACGGCGCAGGCGAGGACGAGCGCGACGAGCGGCTTCATTCGACCGCGCGCCAGCGGCGCGTGACGGCCGCGCGCGTCCAGCCGAGCCCGGCGAAGAACAGGAGCCCCAGGAGCGTGCACGCAGTGATGGCGGCGAAGAGGTAGGCCGTCTTCAACTGTCCTGCCGTCACCACCACGAGATAGCCGAGCCCGTACGCCTCGGCGCCATAGCCGGCGAACACCTCGCCGACGATCGCGCCGATGACGGCGAGCCCACCCGAGATCTGGGCGCCGGTCACGATGTCCGGCAGCGCGTGCGGCAGGCGCAGCTTCCAGAACGTCTGCCAGCGCGACGCGCGATAGATGCGGAAGAGGTCGTGCAGATCGCGATCGACCGACGTGAGCCCGGTCGTCCCGCTCGTGATGATGGGGAAGACCGCCACCAGGAACGCGATGACGACGACGCTGCGGAGCCCCGGCCCCGACCAGATGATGACGAGCGGCGCGATCGCGACGACCGGCACGGTCTGGAGGAAGATCGCATAGGGGTAGAGGCTCCGGGCGACGAGCGGCGATTGCGCGAAGACGAACGCCACCACGAGGCCGCCCGCGATGCTGGCGGCGAGGGCGATCGCGGCCGCCGCCCCCGTGCGCGCCGTGGCGGCGAGGAGATCGCCCGCATGCTCCCACGCCTCGTGCGCGACCGCCGAGGGCGGCGGCACGAGATAGGGCGCGATGCCCGTCGTGGCCACGAAGGCGTGCCACAGGAGAACGAAGAGCAGGGCGACGACGACGGGCAGCGCGACGTCGATCGCGCGCGTCATGCGGGCGCCCTCCGCAGGCGTGCCGCGATCTCGCCGACGATCTTCGCGAACTCCGGGCTCGTGCGCAGCGCGGCGTCGCGCGTGCGGCCGAACGGGACCGCGATCTCGCCGACGATGCGTCCCGGGCGCGCGCTCATGACGAGGACGCGATCGGCGAGGAAGACCGCTTCGGAGACGCTGTGGGTCACGAGGAGCGCCGCGAACTGCTGCGACGCGCGCAGCGCGACGACGTCCTCGCCCAGACGCTCGCGTGTGAGCTCGTCGACGCTCGCGAAGGGCTCGTCGAGGAGCAGGAGTCGCGGCTCGGTCACGAGCGCGCGGGCGAGCGCGGCCCGCATGCGCATGCCGCCGGACAGCTCGATCGGAAAGACCCGTGCGACGTCGCCCAGCCCCACGCGTGCGAGGTGCGCGAGCGCGCGCGCCGTCGCCTCGCCGGGGCGGACGCCCGCCAGCTCGAGCGGCAGCGTCACGTTCGCCACCACCGTGCGCCACCCGAGCAGCGTCGGCTGCTGGAAGACGATCCCGACGCCGCCGCGTGCGGTGCGCACGCCGCCGCGTGTGGGCGCGAGGAGCCCTGCAAGGACCCGCAGCAGCGTCGACTTGCCGCAACCCGATGGACCGACGACGGCGACGAGCTCGCCCGAACCGAGACGCAGCGAGACGCCGTCCAGCGCGTCGGTACCGTTCGGAAAACGGACGCCGACGTCCGTCGCCTCGGCCAGGACGGCGTCCGGAGCCACTACGACGGCATCCGCCCCGTCTTCTTCCACCAGCGCACGCTGTGGCCGGGCGCGTGGAGGAAGATGCCGCCGTCGAGGTAGAGGACCTGGCCCTGCATCCAGTCGGCCTCGCGCGAGCAGAGCCAGGCGACGAGGTTCGCCACCTCGTCCGGCGTGCCGAGCGCGCGCAGGGGCGTCGAGCCCTCGATCTCGTCCAGGAACTCGCGCCGCCCCTGCTCGTCGCCGAGGTAGAGGGTCACCGAATCCGTCTCGACGTAGCCGGGGTTGACGGCGTTGACGGTGATGCCGCGCGGGCCGAGCTCGACGGCGAGATAGCGCGTGAGGGCCTCGAGCGCCGCCTTCGCCGAGGCGAGGATGCCGTGCCCCGCGACGTAGCGGTGCGTGTCCATGCCCGACATGGCGACGATGCGGCCGCCGGCGCCCATGCGCGGGGCCACGTGCTGCACGATCTGCAGGAACGAGGCGATCGTGATCGCGTACGTCTTCTCGACGTGGTGCGGCTTCATCTCGAGCAAGGGCTTGAACGCCGTCGCGGCCGCGTTCGCGACGAAGACGTCGACGCGCGCCGTCGCCGCGTCGAGGGCGCCCAGCATCGATTGCACCTGCGCCGCGTCGCCGAGGTCGGCGCGCAGGGTCACGGCGGTGCGGCCGAGCGCTCGCACCTCGCCGGCGATCGCGGCCGCGGCGTCCTCGTCGCGGCGATAGTTGATCCCGACGTCGAAGCCGTCGCGCGCGAGGCGTCGCACGATCGAGCGCCCGATGCCGCGCGAGCCGCCGGTGACGAGGGCGAAGGGCATGGGCGCTCTATAGCTCGCCCCGTCAGCGGCGGTCGAGGTCATCGATGGCCGCGACGAGGCGCGCCGGCGCGTCGCGCATGACCCAGTGTCCGACGCCGTCCAGGGGCAGGACCAGCGCGTCGTGGATCGCCGTCGCCCAGCGCCGAACGGCCGCGTGCGGTATGACGTCGTCGGCGGTCCCCGACACGATGAGGGTCGGGGCCACGATCTGGCGGTAGGCGGCGACGAGTCGTGGCGTGTCGCGGCCGTGGCGCAGGTAGGTGAGCAGCGCGCGCCGCGTGCCGTGGATGCGGAAGATCTCGTGGGCGCGAGCGTGGTACGGATCGTCGAAGCCGGGGAGCTGCGGCAGGTGGTCGGCCGTCCCCAGCATGAGCTCGCCTACGCCCGGCAGCTCCATCGCGTTGAAGAACCACGCCCGCTCGGACCACTCGAGCGGCACGAGCGGCGCCACCAGCACGAGCTTCTCGACGCGACCGCCGTGCTCGGCCGCAAAGATCGACGCGACGGCGCCGCCGAGCGAGTGCCCGACGACCGTCGCCATGACGATGCCGAGCGCGTCCATGACGTCGGCGAGCTGCTGGCTCCACAGAGCGTAGCCGTAGGCGAGGTCGCTCCCCCGCGCGCTGAAGCCCATGCCGAGGAGGTCGACCGCGATCGCGCGGTGCGAGCGCGCGAGAGGCTCCAACACCTGTGCCTCCCAATCGTAGGTGCTGCCCGCGAAGCCGTGCACGAGCAGCAGCGGGTCGCCCGCGCCGGCCTCGACGACGTGCACGGTATGCCCGCCGGCCGTGACGAGACGACCGGCGACACCGGCGGGAAGGGTCGCACCCGTTTCGGGCTCGGCGCGGTAGATGAGCGCGAGCCCGATCATCCAGCCGAGCGCGAGCATCGCGACCAGGCCGACCGCGATGCGGCCGAGCCACGGGAGCAGGGGGCGGAGGAGATGGCGCCAGATGGCCATCGCTCAGCCGACGACGCCGTCCTTGCGGAGCGCAGCGATGCCGGCGTCGTCGTACGAGAGGACCTCGCGCAGGATCTCGTCGCTGTGCTCGCCCAGCAGAGGGCCGGCTCCGCGCACGAACGCCGGCGTGTCGGAGAGGAGGAACGGCGGGCCGTCCATCCGCACGGTGCGGCCCTCGGGCGTCGCGACGTCGACGAAGTGTCCTCGCGCCGCGAGCGCGGGATCGCGCGTGCACACGTCGGCCGCGTCGGCGACGATCCCGGCCGCGATCGCGTTCTCCTGCAGGAGCGTCATGGCTGCGCGCGCGTTCATGGTCCGCGTCCAGGTCGTGACCCGCTCGTCGAGCTCCGTGGCATGCGCGAGACGTCCCGCCAGGGACGCAAAGCGCGCGTCGGCGGTCCAGGGCGGGTCGCCGATGGCGCGCGCGAAGCGCCGCCACTCCTCGTCCGTGAAGACGGTGATCGCGATCCAGGGCTCGCGATGGTCGCCGTCTGCCGCGCAGGGATAGATGCCGTGCGGCGCGGCCGGCGCTTCCTGCGACGCGTTGGCGGTCGCGCGGCTCTCACCGCCGTGGGCGGCGCGATCGAGGAGCAGCGGACCCACGAGGCTCGCGACGCTCTCCTGCTGCGCCAGGTCGACGAGCTGGCCGCGCCCGGTGCGGCGACGATGGAAGACCGCCGCCAGCACGGCGAGCGCCCCGAGGTGCCCGCTCGCGAGATCGGAGTACGAGTACCCGAAGCCGGCGGGCGGCCTTCCCGGCTCGCCCATGAGCAGCGTGTAGCCGGTGAGCGCCTGGAGCGTCGGGCCGTAGCTCACGTGGTCGCGATCGGGCCCGCTGAGCCCGTAGCCCGTCATGCGCACGCAGATGATGCCTGGCTTCTCGGCCGAGAGCGTCTGGTGGTCGAGGCCGAGGTTCGTCATGACGCGGGCGCTGAAGTTGTCGATGACGACGTCGGCCTGGAGCGCGAGGGCGCGCGCGATCGCGATGCCGCGCGGGTCGGCGAGATTCAGGACGACGCTCCGCTTGCCGCGCATGAGCGCGCCCGAGAGGCCGCCGCGGCGGTCGCCGAAGTCGAGCGCGTCGCGCCGCTCGATCTTGACGACGTCGGCGCCGAGGTCGGCGAGGATGCGGGTCGTGACGGGGCCGGCGACGACCCACGTGAAGTCGAGGACGCGCAGGCCGTCGAGCGGAGAGGCCACGCGTGCGCTCAGCCGGGGTGCTCGTCCGCGAGCGCCGTGATGGCGGCGACGATCTGCGGCCACACCGCGCGCGGCAGGTCGTGGCCCATCCCTTCGATGAACAGGCGCATCGCCCCCGGGATGGCGTCGGCGGTGTCGACGCCGCCGGCGAGTGGAACCAGGGGATCGTTCGTGCCGTGGATCACGAGCGCCGGCGCGCGGAGCGCGCGCAGGCGCTCGCGCCGGCTCCCCGAGGCGACGATCGCGACGAGTTGCCGCGCGACGCCCTGCGGATGGAAGCCGCGATCGTAGGCGCGCCCCGCCCGATCGCGGACGCGTGCCTCGTCGAACGGGAAGCCGGGGCTGCCGATCGTCCGGAAGACCTCGACGGCACGCGCGACGGCGCTCTCGCGATCGTGCCCCGGCGGCGTGAGCATGACCGCCATCGCCTTCGCCTCGGCGGGTGGAAGATCGCGCGCGCCGGTCGTCGACATGATCGAGGTGAGCGTGAGCACGCGGGTCGGGTGCTCGATCGCGAGCGTCTGCGCGATCATGCCGCCCATCGACGCGCCGACGACGTGCGCGGCGCGGACGTCGAGCACGTCGAGCAGCCCCGCCGCGTCGGCGGCCATGTCCGAGAGCGTATAGGGCGCGTCGACCGGTTGGCCCTGCACCGCGGCGGCCATCGCGCCGAGCACGTTCGGCCTGCCGCGATCGTCGAAGATGGTCGAGCGTCCCACGTCGCGGTTGTCGAAACGGATCACGCGGAAGCCGCGCGCGACGAACAGGCCGCACAGCTCGTCGTCCCAATGGATCAACTGGGTGCCGAGCCCCATGATGAGGAGGAGGGGCCGCCCCGCGGGCGGCCCGAGCACCTCGTACTCGACGTCGATCCCGTTGGCTCGCGCCCGCATGGCCGGGAAGCTGCACGAATCCGGGCCCCGGGTCGAGGGGTCGACCGGCCCGGACGAGTGCCAGATTGCCCGCCGCGGCGTGCGAGCTATGCTCGCGGCCCGGCAATGTCGCTGCGTAGCCTCGTGGGGTGGATCTGCGCGCTCCTCCTGCTCGTCTGGCGCAGGACGTGCCGCTACGGCGTCGAGAACGATCCCCGTCCCGCCCTGCGTCGTGCCGGCAAGCCGTATGCCTACGCGCTGCTGCACGCCCATCAGATCTCGGCCCTGTTCGTGAACGACGAGGAGCGGATGGCGGCCATGGTGTCGCGCTCGGGCGACGGCGACGCGCTCGTCCCGCTGCTCACGGTGCGACGCGTGATCGCGGTGCGCGGCTCGAGCCGTTCCCGATCGGGGAAGGACAAGGGCGGGCGCGTCGCGCTCGAGGAGCTGTCCGACCTGGCGCGGCAGTGCGTGCCGGTGCTGATCGCCGTCGACGGCCCGCAGGGACCGCGTGGCCGCGTCCACCGTGGCGTGGTCGAGCTCGCGCGGCAGACGGGCGCCATGATCCTGCCGACGATGGTGCTGGCCTCGCGGCACTGGACCCTCACCCGCGCGTGGGATCGCTTCCAGATTCCGAAGCCGTTCTGCCGCATGCGACTCATCTTCGGGGAGCCGATCGACCCCGCGGACCACGAGGACGACGACCTGCGGGCGTACGTCGAAGCCCGCCTGGCGGAGCTCGAGGCCGCAACCGATCCCGAGGAGGCCCGCCTCTGCGCACTCGCCGCCACCCGGATTCAGTCGAGGAGACGCAGCCCGCGATCCGAGGTGACGCCGCCGTCGACGACGTAGGCCGAGCCGGTGACGAACGACGCCTCGTCCGAGGCGAGGAAGGCGACGAGGCTCGCGACCTCCTCCGGTGTCCCGAGACGGCCCTGCGGCTGCGCGCGCTCGAGCATGGCGAGGCGGGCGGCCGGCATGCGCGACATGCCCTTGGTCAGGATCGGACCCGGGCACACGCACACCGCCCGGATGCCGTCGCGACCGTGCTCGATCGCGATCGAGCGCGTGAGCGAGATGAGGCCCGCCTTGGCGGCGCAATAGGCGGCGAGCGCGTACTCGCCGACCATGCCCGCGATCGACGCCGTGTTGACGACGACGCCGGCGCGCTGCGCGATCATGATCGGGAGCGCCGCCTTCGCCGCGAGGAACGGCGCGGTGAGGTCGAGCGCCAGCGTCGCGTTCCATTGCTCGACCGGCAGATCGACGATCCTGCCCCACGTGCCGTGGCCGGCGTTGTTGTGCAGGACGTCGAGGCGACCGAAGCGCTCCACGGCGCTCGCAACCATGGCTCGCGGCACCAACGGATCGGCGACGTCGGCCGCCATGGCCTCCGCTACGCCACCGCCGCCGCGGATTTCGCCCGCGACGCGCTCGGCTTCGGCGCCGTCGACGTCGACGACGAGGACGCGCGCGCCCTCGGACGCGAGGCGCCGGGCCGTGGATTCGCCGATCCCGGCGCCGCCGCCGGTCACGAGCGCGACCTTGCCGTCGAAACGACGCATGGACCGGCAGCTACCGCGACTGCTGCGCGATTTCCAGGCCCGGGTGTCGGAAGGCACCTGGCGAGGTTGACTCGAACGAGATGCATGAGGCAGCTACGACCATGCGTCTTGCGCTCGTTGCGGTGAGCCTGGTGGCAGCCATCACCGCGCCGAGTGCTCGGGGAGAGCTGCGTATCGTGGCGCAATCCGGCACGTCGCCGGCGGGGTTTGCGACGGCCGAGTTCGTCGACCCGGTTGCCGTCTCGAAGCAGCGCACCGTGTTTCGGGCCGTGCGGTATGCGCTCACACGTGAGGTGGACGGCACCACACGCAAGGTTCTCGCGACGGGGGATGCGCTCGCACCGCCGCTCGACGGCTCGCTCAACGCGATCGGGGAGGCAGTGCTCGGTACCCTCGGCGTGCTCGCCGTCTCCACCAACGTCAACAGCGTCGACGGGGCCGACGTCGTCTTCCTGGTCGAGGGCGACGTCGTGACCCCGGCGGTCGTGTCGCCGGCGACGAGCGGGTTGGGACTCGTCTCGCTCGGCATCAACGGACGTGCGGACCTGGTGTACTGGAATGCGCACGGTATCTTCAGCTGGCTGCGTGCGACCGGCGCGTCGACACAAATCGGCACGTTCCCACGCCGGGGGCGCATCCGGCGTGTGCGACCGACCATCCTCGACGACGGCGAGATTGCGTGGCTGCTCGAAGGCAGAGAAGGCGGGATCTTCTACTGGTCGCCCGAGCGCGGTTCGGTGACGGTATTCAGCGACGATCTACGACGGTCGTCCAGGCTTCGCCGACTCGGCCTCGCCTTGGACGCGAGCTTCGGCGTCGGCTTTCTGGCCGGGCGCACCTCGGCATATGCCGGCGTGTGGTCTCCGGTCACCGGGATGATCTCGACCGCCGCCAGCATCGGCGCGGCGGTCGGCGAGCGGCAAATCTACAGGTTCCTCGAGTTGAAAGGCTTCGCGCCGGATGGATCGCTCGATCTCTTCGTCGAGCTCCGCGGCCACCGTCCTCTTCGGACCCGAGCCGAAGTTTGGGCCAAGGACGGCGTGATCGTGACGGCACCAGCCCCCCCGACAGCGCCCGCCCCCGCGAGCACGGCGCCGTACGTGGTCACGGCGACGCAGGCGCTGCTCGCGCGCACGGGCGAAGAGACGACGTCCCTCCTCGCGCCGGGCGATGTACTCGGGAGCGCAGGACGGGTCGTGACCGTGGAGCGGCACGCTGCCGGCGACGGCGTCGTCGCCTTCGTCGCGCTCACCGACTCCGATGCGCGCGTCATCGGACAGTGGCGCAACGGGAAGATCAAGGTCCTCGAGACGGCCGAGGCCGACGGCGAGACGGCATTGGCGCCCTTCGACGGACAACTGGCGGCGGGACGGGCCGGGGTCGCGTACGTCCGAGGCCAAGACGTTGCGCTGCGCCGAGGGGGCCTACAGCTGTTGAAGCTGCCGGCGCGAAAGCGGTTTGCAGATCCCGGCCTGGTCCGTCTCGATATCGCGGGTCACCGCGTAGTCGTCCGCGCAACATATCAGTCGGCGGACTGCGACGGGATCTTCGTCTCTCGTGGCAGGGCATTGTTGCCGATCGCCACGGCCGGAACCGAGACGTGCGGCCGACGCGGAAAGTTCGAGGAACTCGGCGACGTCGCGGCAGA
Organism: Candidatus Eisenbacteria bacterium; assembly: GCA_035577985.1. Lineage (NCBI taxonomy): Bacteria > Candidatus Eiseniibacteriota > Candidatus Eiseniibacteriota bacterium. Next base: position 125,476 of record DATJZY010000025.1, on the reverse strand, counting down.
CGGCGCGGCGATCCTCTACGCCGCGCTAGCGGCGAATAGACCAACGTCGGACCTCGTCGTGAGACGGCGCGCCCAGAGCACGCTCTTGTCGACGACGGTTGTCGGTCCGGACGGACGCCTGGTTCCCGTCGAGCCGTCTTCGGTCGAACTCACCGATGGCCGGGCGCTCTTTCTCGCCGAAGACCCCGCCACCCGCATGATGGCGCTCTTCGAGGCGCATCCCGACTCGGCGGTGCCGCTCCTGCAGGAGGGTGATGCCACATCCCTCGGGACGGTCCGCTTCGATACGCGCAACGTCGAGACCGATCCGCGAGTCTCTGCGGCAGGCGGCGCCGTGGTCTTCTCGGCCGCGCTCATGGGCGGGCCCGTACGGAACGCGATCGTCGCAGCAGATCTTCCAGAATAGGGCGGGCGCGAAGGTGCCGCCGCACCGGCAACCGCCGGCTCCGCTACACGACGATCTCGTCGACGTAGCACCAGCGCCAATCCTCGCCGGGCTCCAGCGACCGGACGATCGGGTGCCTGGTGGCCCAGAAGTGCGCCGACGCGTGACGGTTCTTCGACGAGTCGCAGCACCCGACGTGCCCGCAGGTGAGGCAGAGCCGGAGGTGGACCCACGCGTCTCCACGGGCCAGGCACTCCGGGCAGCTCAGCTCACCGACCGGCAGCTCGCGGATCTGATCCAGGTGGCCACACGCCGCCGTCGCGTCGTCCGCGCCGGCGGGTGCGACGACCTGGATCAACGCAGCGGCGCCGATCGCACCTGCGAGCGCGCAGCACGCGCTGATGATGGCGACCCACTGGAAGCTCTCGACGAACGCGTCGCCGACGAGGCGCTGGAGCACCGGCCGCTCGCTGCCGGCGATCGACGCGGGGATCGCGATGTCGGCCAGGCTGCGACGCTCGGCGAGGAGCAATTGGCGGACCGCCGGTGTCACGGCGACCGGCTCGAGCCGGCGGGTGAGGGCCCGGGAGAACAGCGGCAGGGTGAGCGTGCCGACGATCGCGACGGCGAGCAGCGCCGCCACACGCGCGACCGTGTTGTTGACGCCGGAGGCGACGCCGGCCTCGCTCGGGGTGACCGTTCCCATGACCGTCGAGGTCAGCGGTGCGACGGTGAGCGCCATCCCGATGCCCGTCAGCAGCATGGGCGGGAAGAAGGTCGTCCAATACGACCCGCCGATGCGCGGCAACGCGAACAGGGCGAGGCCGGCGGCGGCGACGAGGGGCCCCACGACGAGGAGCGGCTTCACGCCGAGTCGATCGCCGAGCGTGCCGACCGAGCGCGACAGCCCGCCGACGAGGAGGGCGAACGGGAGATAGGCCGCGCCCGTCAGCGTCGCGGAGTAGCCCTGGACCTGGATCAGGTTGAAGGGGAGCACGAAGAAGGCCGCGCTCACCCCGAAGTACAGCAGCAAGGTGAGCAGGTTCACGCCGCGAAACGTCCCCGAACGAAACAACGCCGGCGGGACCATGGGCGCTTGCGACCGCGATTCGAGGACCGCGAAGCCGGCGACACCGGCGATCCCGACGACGAGGGCGGCGATCGGCAGCCCCGGCGGCGTCCCGCTCGACCCGGACGCGATGATCGCGAAGACGAAGCCCGTGAGCCCCGCCGTCGCGAGCGCGGCTCCCCACCAGTCGACCGCGCGCACGACCCGTCGCCGCGGCGGGTCCGGCACGCGCAGGTGTGTCACCACCAGGGTCGCGATCGCGAGCGGCACGATCGACAGGAATCCGGCCCGCCACGACACCAGGTCGACGAGCCACCCTCCGAGAATCGGGCCCACGGCGCCCGTGAGGGCGGTGAAGGCGGACCAGGTGCCGATCACGCGGCCGCGCTCGGCAGTCGGAAACGATGCGCTGAGAAGCGCGAGGCTGTTCGGCACGAGCAGCGCGGCGCCGCAGCCCTGGATCGCACGGCCCGCAATCAGTTGCGACGACGTCGTCGCTAGCCCGCACCCGACGGAGGCGAGGCCGAGGATGGCCGTCCCCGCCGCGAACAGGCGTCGCGTGCCGAAGCGGTCACCCGCCGCGCCGCCGGCCAGGGTCAGCGCGGCGAGCAGGAGCGTGTACGCGCTGGCGACCCACTGCATCCCCGCCATCGAGGCGCCGAGCGCCGTCTGGATGGCGGGCAGGGCGACGTTGATCACCGACGCCTCGAGGAACGCGACGCTCGAGCCCAGTATGGTCGCCAGCAGGACCCAGCGTTTGGCGTGCGAGGCACATCCGGGCGTCTCGGGTGCGCCGCGGACGACGCCCTCGTCGCACGGTGGTCGAACCAGGCTGATCATGCGATCCCACGCTCCATCGAAGCGTTCGGCACCATCCCGTGGCTCGGGAGGCGTTACAAGCCGTGCATCCCTTTTTGCCCTGGGCCTGTGCCGATCGTGACACGTCGAGCAGAAAAGCGTTGACACCTCGGCGGGAGCCGTGAGTAGGGAGGAGCGTGCGCTCGATCGTCGCCCTCATCGCCGTGATCGTCTCGCGCGCCGCCGTAGCTGCGGTCGTCGACGTTCCGGCGGGCGACGTCCCGGCGCTGGTCGCCGCCATCGCTGCGGCCAACGCGAGCGCGGAGGACGACACGATCAACCTCGCACCCGGAGAGGTCTACTCGCTTCCCGCAGCGGACAACGGGGTAAATGGGCTGCCGGTCGTCACCAGCAAGATCACGATCGTCGGATCGGCATCGGTGAGCGGCGGGCCGGATTCCAGCATCGCGCGGGCGCCGGGCGCAGTGGCTTCGTTTCGCATCGTCGAGGTCGCACCGTCGGGCGATCTGACGTTCGAGCACGTCGTGCTGATGGGCGGTCGCCTGACGGAGCCTGGCGATCATGGCGGCGGCATCCGGGTCGATGGCGGAAAGCTCGCGCTCGTGAGCAGCCAGGTCAACGCCAACCGCTGCGGCGACGGGTGTCTCGGCGGCGGACTCTTCGTAGCGGGAGCGAGCCCGAGCGTAGCGATCACGGACTCCAGCTTCAGCAACAACCAAGCGGCCGAGGGTGGCGCGATCCAGCTGTCCGCCGCCGCGACGGTCACGATCACGCGCAGTCGGCTCGTGGTCAACTCCGTGACGGTGTCGACGGGGTCGGTCTATGGAGGGGGCATTTCGGCGAGCGCTCCCGCGAACGTCACCATCGTCGAGTCGACGATCGGTGGGAACACAGCCGGTTCGATCGACGCAAACGCCGAGGGTGCCGGCATCTCGGATCGGGGAATGGCCACCTGGACGATCGAGCGTTCGACCATCGTCGGCAACACGATCTCCGTCCCGAACGGCGACGGCCTCGGAGGCGGCATTGGCGAGGCGGGCGGCGCCACCTTCACGATCGTCAACAGCACGATCAGCTCGAACGCCGTATTCGTCGACTGGTTGGGACGCGCCGAGGGCGGCGGGATCTCGGCGCAGGGCGGAGGGTCGTGGAGCCTCAGCAACGTCACCATCGCACGCAATGCCGTCGACAGATCGCCGCCGCTGCCGCTCGTCGGGACCGTACCCGCAGCACGTGGCGGAGGAGTCGCCCTCGATTCAGGGACCTTCCACGTTCGGAACACGATCATTGCGGACAACACCACGACCGCAGACCCGCCGCTCCCCACCGCCGGACCCGACTGCTTCACGGAATCGGTCGGGAACCCGCAGACGCTGGTATCGGACGGCTACTCGCTCATCGAGAACTCGGCCGACTGCAGTCGGCTCGCAGGCCCGGGCGACGTCACGGGTGTCGATCCGATGCTCGACGAGCTCGCCGTCGTGGAAGGAGGTCCGACGGCGCTGCACGTCCTTCTGTCGTGCAGCCCGGCGATCGAAGCGGGAAGCCCCGGACCGGTCGGCAGCGGTGGCGACGCGTGCGAGATCGTCGACCAGCGTGGAGTCACGCGACCCGTGGGGAAGCGGTGCGACATCGGATCCTACGAGCGGGCCCCCGATCCACTGGAGACCTGCGAGACGTCGACGTCGACCACGACGAGCACCACGACGCTCCCGGGCTGCCGAGCCGTTGCGACCTTCGAGTCGATCGAATGCCGGCTCGACGCCCTCGTGACGCGGCTGCAGGCCGCGAGCGACCTGGGGCGACTGCAGAACGGTCTCGTCATGATCGCGGCGAAGGTGCGCGAGAAGCTGCAGGCAGCCGAAGGCCTCGGTGGGGCGAAGAAGCAGAAAAACGTCGTGAAGAAGGCGGTCAGGCGCCTGAGCACCCTCCAGCACCGCTTGAAATCGCGATCCGCCCGGAAGATCATTCCCGACGCAACGCGGATGCCGCTGCTGGGCGAAACACGATCCATCTACGACGATCTGAAGCAGTTGCTCGCCGCCCTCGGCTGACGCCGGTGGTGGATCGCGCGCTCCGAGCCGCCGTCGCGTGGGGGCTCTTCCCCGCTTTCACGATCGGCACGGCCGCGATCGCGATCTGGGCGACCGCGCCTGACGCGCCCCGCACACCGGCCATCGACGGTGCGGTGTACGTGGCGTTCCTCATCGTCACGTACGCGCTCATCGCCGGGCTCGAGCGCGCATTCCCGCATCGCGCCGAGTGGGGCCGCGCCCACGGCGACGTGCGCACCGACGTCACGCACCTCGTCGTCACGGGGACGGCGGCGAGCCAGCTCGGCCTGGCCGTCGCCGGTGGCCTGGCGGTCGTGTGCTCCCCATGGCTGGCGAACCGGCTCGGCACCGGGCTCTGGCCGTCCGCGCTGCCGATCGCCGCGCAGCTCTTCCTGGCCGTTCTCATCGCGGAGTTCGGGCACTACTGGTTCCACCGCGTGACGCACGAGCGCGCGTGGGCATGGCGGCTCCACGCCGTCCACCACAGCGCACCGCGTCTGTACTGGCTGAACGCGACGCGCTTCCATCCGCTCGACCTCGCGGCGCTGGTCGCCTGCCAGACGCTGCCGCTCTTCCTGCTCGGCATCCCGCCGCGCGTCTTCCTGCTCTACTCGATCTTCTCGTCCTGCTACGGACAGCTCCAGCACTGCAACGTCGACCTCCGCTCGGGCGTCGCGAGCTGGCTCTTCAGCACACCGGAGCTCCATCGCTGGCATCACTCGACCGACCCGCGCGAAGGCAACGCGAACTACGGCGCGATCCTGATCACGTGGGATCTCGTGTTCGGCACCTTCTTCCGGCCGCGTGATCGTGGTTTCGCGGGCCCCGTCGGCATCGCCGGCATGCCGCGCTTCCCGACCACCTGGACGGGGCAGCTCCTGGCGCCGTTTCGCTGGACCGCGGTCAGGTGACGCGCCAGTCGCGGTGCACCTGGGGGCCGTGCTCGTCCACGCGCGGTGGCCGCGCGACGCGCCACGGCGTCTCGCTCATGACGAAGGGCGCGCCGGGATACGGGAGCGTCAGGCCGAGGTCGGGGTGCTCGATCGGCACGAAGAAGCCGCGCTCGGCGAGGTGCGGATCGGCGAGCAGCGCCTCGGGCGGCCGCACGGCGGCGTACGGCAGCCGCCGGAGCTGCGCACCCTCGTAGAGCTCGGCGACCGTGTAGCCGGCGGCCCAGCGATCCAGCTCGTCGAACAGGGCCTCGGCGTTCTTCTGGCGGTGCATCGTCCCTTCGAAGGCGGGATCCTCGAACGCGGCGCCGAAGCCGTCGGCGCGCATCCACTCGAAGAGCGACGTCCAGTCGCCGAGCGTGCAGTGCATGACCCAGCCGTCCTTGCAGCGCCCGACGCGGAAGAACCGCGTCCAGTGCAGCGTCCCCTGCCGGCGCGCCACGAGCCCGCTCTGGTGGAAGAAGCCGGGCACGTGCTCGAGCGATCCCGCGACCGCGGCCTCGAGGCTCACGTCGACGAGCTGGCCGCGTCCCGACGTCTCGCGCGCGAGGAGCGCCGCCAGGACGCCGATCGCCGCGAAGACGCCGGCCTGGTGATAGGCCTGGAGGCCGAGCGCGCGGAGCGGCGGCCCGTCGGGATGGCCGTTCACGTGCGCGAGCCCGCCGATCGCCTGCGCGACGGTGTCCGAGGAGCGCCACTCGCGGTACGGCCCCGCGTGCCCGAACGGCGTGATCGAGGCGACGACGAGGCGCGGGTGCGCGGCACGCCACGCGTCGGCACGGCTCGGGAAGCCCGTTTCGACGACGACGTCGGCGGCGGCCGCGAGCGCGGCCGTCTGCGCGGGATCGGCGACCACGCTTCGCTTGCCGGCGGCGTAGAACCAGAAGAAGAGGCTCCGCTCCGGGTCGGGCGCGCCCTGCCAGAAGGGCGGGATCGTGCGGAGCGGGCTCCCGCCCGGCGGCTCGGCGAGGACGACGTCGGCGCCGAGGCCCGCGAGCAGCTTGCCGGCGAACGCGCCCGTCTGGTCGGCGAGGTCGAGCACGCGGATGCCGGCGAGGGGCCCCGTCACAGGCGGAGGAACAGCTCCCGCGCGGCGTCGTCGGTGAGCTGCGAGACGCTCGTCAGGCGATCCGACAGCTCGCGCAGCGTCTCGGCGTCGCTCGTACCGCCGACGTCGATGAGGATCGAGAACAGCGAGAACTCGAGGCGCGTCTTCTCGCGCCGGAAGCGCGCCAGCCACTCGGGCGACACACGGCACTCGCCGTCGGTGATGAGGACGACGTCGCCGCGGCGATAGCGCGCCTCGGCCAGGGTCGCGAGCGCGGCGTCGATCGGCGCCTCGAAGTCGGTGCCGCCGCCGGGGAAGTACTCGGCCAGGTCGAGCGTCCGATCGACCTGCACGGCGTGGTGCTCGCGCGGATTCAAGTCGAGCGTGTAGAGCGGCGCCTCCTTCGACGAGAAGCAGACGAAGCGGAAAAGCCGGCGCTGCCGGCGCGCGATCTCGAGCAGCGTCAAGGCAACGGCCTTGCCCCATACCTCCTTGTCGCCGGCCATGGACGACGAGCCGTCGAGGCACACGATCATGGGGCCGCGACCGCGCTCGTCGACGCCGCGCAGGTGATAGGAGAGGAGCCGCCCCTCGACGAGCCGGCGCGCGAAGTCGCGCCGCAGGACGGGATGGCGCACCGCCAGCAGCTCGGGCGGCAGGAGCCGCTCGATCGTCCCGGCGAGCTCGACGGCGAACACCTCGTCGCTCGGGCGCTCGGTCGTGCGCGAGCGGAGCGCGAGAGCGAGCTGCCGCATCCGCCCGACGAGCGCGCCCAGGCGCTTCAGCTTCGGGTTCGTGGCGAGGCGCTTTCCGAGCTCGATGCGACGTCCGGCGGAGACGCGGCCGCCGGCGCCGACGCCCGCGCCCCAGCGCTGCGCGTGGTCGCGGCTCTCGGCGAGCTGGCGCTGGAGCCCGGCCGTCGCGGCGGGCAGAGCGCTCTTCGCGCGCGCCGGCATCTCGGCGAGGCGAGCGCCGACGCGATGCGCCTTCTGCCGCAGCATCGCGGCCGCGACCTCCGCCGCGCGCGCCGTCTCGTCTTGCTCGCGCTCGGACGCGTCGCCGGCCTCTTCGATCGCCGCCAGCTCCTCCGCGCGGCGTCGCAGCTCGTTCTCCTGGCGGTCGAGGTCCCAGAGGTCCAGCAGGTCGCCGCGCGCGAGGATGTCCTCGCGCTTCAAGAGCCGCAGCAGCTCCTCGCCGATCAGCACGGTGCCGAGCCCGGCCTGCGCCTCGTCGAGCTGCGTCTCGCTGCGCACGTGCTCGACGAGCGGGTGATCCCGGAGCCCCGCGAGCAGGGCGCCGCCGAGCGCGGCCGACGGCGCCACTTCGTCGGCCGTGCGCCAGACCGGGTTCAGCTTGAAGAGGAGGCAGAAGACGTCCTCCAGCAGCTCGCGGAAGTGCGGCACGAGGACGCGACCGCTCTCGACCAGCGCCGCCAGCGACGGGCTCTCGGCGACCAGCTCGGCGAACGCGCTCCGGTCGTACCCGTCGCTCTCGATCCAGCAGTGCTCGTTGGGGGGCACGAGCACGCTGCGGACACGGCGGGCCTGCGCGCGAGCCATCAGAGCCGCGTCAGCATGTCGCGCTGGATCTGCAGGATCTCGTCGCGCACGGACTCGACCTTGCTGGTCGCGCGCCCGGTCGACTGTGCGTCGGAGAGGATCGTCTCGACCTTGCCGACGATGCTGCGGAGCTTCGTGTGCGCCTCGACGGCGGCACGGCTCTGCAGCTCGGTCGTTTCCCAGCTCCGCAGCGCGTAGTCGCGCAGCTCGCGCGATTGGAAGAGCAGGACCTGCGCCTCGTCCTCGTAGCCGTGGAGCTGCTCGCGGATGGTGTCGCGCACCGCCTGGCGCTCGGCGGGATCGCGCCACAGGACGTGCTCGAGCACCGCGACGTCGCCCTCGGCGACGGCCTCGCGGCCACCGAGGTAGGCGTGCGCGCGCAGGAGGCCGATCGCCTGCGCGTAACGCCGATCGGACGCGACCACCTGCTTGCGGCCGAGCTCGCGCCGGACGTCGGTCACGGCGCGAAGCACCTGACCCGGCACGGGCAGGGCCGCCGCCTCGGCGCGCGCCGTCTCGAGCTCGGCGAGCGTCATCGTCGTCCGGGTGTCGGGGCCCTTCGCCTGGAGCAGCTTCAGGAACCGGAAGTCCTCTTCGATGTAGCGGACCTCGTAGCGAAGCAGGAAGCGGTCCTGGAGCGCCAGCAGCTCGTCGTCCTCGGGCAGCTCGTTGGAGGCGCCGAACAGCGTCAGCAGCGGGACGCTCGTCACCTCGCGCCCGTTGTGGAAGCGGCGCTCGTTCATGAGCGTCAGGATGGTGTTCAGGATCGACGAGCTCGCCTTGAACACCTCGTCCAGGAAGGCGACGTGCGCCTCGGGCAGCTTGTGGGTCGTGAGGCGCCGGTAGTCGTCGGCCTCGAGCGCCTTCAGGCTGACGGCGCCGAAGAGCTCCTCGGGCGTCGTGAAGCGCGTCAGCAGCCACTGGAAATATCGCGCGCCCGTGATGCGCCGGCACACCTCGTCGGCGAGCATCGACTTCGCCGTGCCCGGCGGTCCGATCACGAGCACGTGCTGTCCGGCCAGGAGCCCGAGCAGCGCGCCGTCGATCAGCTCGGTGCGCTCGAGGAATTGGCTCCGCAGCTCGTCGCGGATGGATCGAAGCAGCTCGCGCGGCGTCACGCGTCGACCATAGAAGCGGCGTGGCTGCCTCGCAACCCGCGGGGATTCCCGGCACAATGCCGGATGGTGGATTGCTGAAGATGGCGGTGCCCTCCGAGAAGACCGAACGACAGAAACCTCGCGGACGGCGGCGTCGCGACGTGCTGGGTGAGCTGCTGCCGCGCATCCAGGGCGATCAGGCGCTCGCGCGCGAAGAGGCGTTCGTGCGGGAGATGGTCGAAACGGCGCTGAAGCTCCTGCGCGACGGCACGGGCACCGGCGATCTGAAGCTCCTGAACGCCGCGCTGCGCGAGCTGCGCTACGCCTTCAAGGTGTTCGGGCCCTATCGCCACGTGCGCAAGGTGAGCTGCTTCGGCTCGGCACGAACCGAGGCGACGGCGCCCGCCTACAAGACTGCGCGCGAGTTCGCCCACCAGGTCGCCGACCGCGGCTACATGGTCATCACGGGCGGCGGCGACGGCATCATGCGCGCGTGCCAGGAGGGTGCCGGTCGCGAGCGCAGCTTCGGCGCGAACATCCGCCTGCCGTTCGAGCAGAGCGCCAACGAGTTCATCTCGAACGACCCGAAGCTCGTGACCTTCCGCTACTTCTTCACGCGCAAGCTCATGTTCGTGAAGGAGGCCGACGCGGTCGCGCTCTTTCCCGGCGGCTTCGGCACCATGGACGAGGGATTCGAGGTGCTGACGCTCATCCAGACCGGCAAGGGCCGGCCGCTGCCGATCGTCTTCATCGACAGCCCGCGCGGCACGTTCTGGAAGACATGGCTGCGCTACGTGGAGGACCACCTCCTGCGCAAGAAGCTCATCTCCGAGTCCGACTTGTCGCTCTTCAAGGTGACGACGTCGGTCGAGGAGGCGGTCGAGGAGATCGCCGGTTTCTACCGCGTCTACCACTCGTCGCGGAACGTCGGGCCGAAGTTCGTGATGCGCCTCACGCGCCCGATCGCGCCGGCGCTGGTCGCCGACCTCGGACGGGATTTCAAGGACCTCTTCGCGCACGGAGGCGACATCGTGCAGACGCACGCGCTGGCCGACGAGCGCGAGCAGGAGCCCGAGCTGAACGATCTGCCCCGGCTCGTCTTCCCGCTCGTGTGGGGGCAACCCGGGCGGCTGCGCCAACTGATCGACCGCGTGAATCGCGAGGCCTAGGGCCGTGGGTCGCCTGCTCCTCGTGCGCCACGCCGAAAGCGAGGGCAACCGGGATCGCGTGTTCACGGCGACGCCGGCGGTCGGCCTCACCGAGCGGGGTCGCGAGCAGGCGGGCACGACCGCCGGCTGGATCGGCAGCCGCTACGAGCCACGGCGGATCGTGACCAGCCCGTACGCCCGCGCCCGCGAGACCGCGGCCATCCTCGCCGCTCGACTCGGGCTCGCCGCGGTCGTCGAAGAGGACCTGCGCGAGCGGGACTACGGGCGCCTCGCCGGCTTGCCCTACACGACCCCCCGCCCGGACTTCGATGCCGCACGGTACTGGCTGTGGCGTCCCGAAGGCGGCGAGACTCTGGTCGAGGTGGCCGCCCGGGTCGGCGCCGTGCTCGATCGCCTCAGCCGGGAAGACCCGGCGGGCGAGATCGTCGTCGTGAGCCACGGGGCCGCCATGATGGCCGCCTACTGGCACGTGACGGGTGCCTGGCCACCTGCCGGGCGGGTCGTCCGCAACGCCGGCGTGGTCGTGGTCGAGCACCGGGAGGGCTCGTATCACGGCACCTCCGAGGCCGCGGAGGACGACGTCACGGGTTGAGCCTTCGTCGCACCGCAGGCAATAATGCGCTAAGTGTCTGGGGGTACGGGTCGAGTCCGGGTCCGGAGGTGGTGGATGTGGGGTAGGGTGGCTGTGCTGGTGCTCGGCGCCGCGGCCGCGGCGTTCGCGCCGCGCGCCCACGCTGCGGACCCGAACGTCACGGCGCGCGCGTCGATCGTGGTCGACGCCGCGTCGGGCGAGACGCTGTGGGAGCGTGGTGCCGACTGGCCGCTGCCGCCCGCGAGCACGACGAAGGTCCTGACCGCGATCATCGCCCTCGAGAGTGGACGGCTCGACGATTACTTCGCGGTGAGCGTCGATGCGTCGGAGACGGCGCCCTCGAAGATTGGCCTGCGACCGGGCGATCGCATGGCCCTGGGCGACCTGCTGTACGCCGTCCTGCTGAACTCGGCGAACGACGCCGCCACCGTCGTCGCCGAAGGGCTCGCGGGATCGGAGTCGGCCTTCGCGACCCGCATGAACGCGAAGGCGCACGCGATCGGCGCCCAGGGCTCCCACTTCGTGAATCCTCACGGCCTGACCGCCGATGGGCACGTCTCGACCGCGCGCGACCTCGCCAAGATCTTCCGCTACGGGCTCCATGTCCGCGAGTTCCGTGAGATTCTGGAGACGCCTCGGATCAAGGTGCCGCTCCAGTCGAAGCGGGTGCAGACGGTGACGCTCCATTCCCACAACCGTCTCCTCACCGGCTACACGTACCCGGTCATCGGCAAGACGGGCTACACGCGGGCGGCGGGCCGCTGCTTCGTCGGGGCGGCCACCTCCGGAGGGCGCGAGATCGTGATCGCCCTCCTCGGCTCGAGCGATCTCTGGGGCGATGCTCGACGCCTGTTCGCGTTCGGGTTCGGCGAGCCGATGGAGGGCTCGCCGACGATCATGGCGTCGGCATCCCGCTCGCGAGGCCGTGGCGTCACCACCGAGGGCGACGAGGATCTCGCCACTCGCGACGGCAAGAGCGGCGTCCGCGTGGCGAGCATCCCGAAATCGCGCACCCGCGCGCCCGAAGCGACGGCCGACGTGTCGTCCGAGCTCGGCTCGACCCGCTACGTCGTGCGGCTGGGGCCATACAAGACGCGGCGGGAGGCCGAGACGACGCGCAATCGGCTCGCGCGAAGCGGCTTCCGCGGACGCGTCGTGGGTCAGGCGCTCGTGATGGGCGACTTCCCGCGCCGCGAGAGCGCCGACCGTCTCGCCAAGGGGCTACGGGTCAAAGGCTACCGCCCGACGATCGTCGCGCGGCGTTAGCCGGCGCACCGGTCGGGGGCGCGAACGAGAGCCGGCGCGACGCCCGGGCAGCGTGGCGAGCGATGGCGAGGTCGACGAGCCGCTCCACCACGGCGCCGATCGGCCGCCCGGCGGCCTCCCACAGCCGGGGATAGAGGCTGCTCCGCGTGAACCCCGGCATGGTGTTGATCTCGTTGACGTAGAGGCGGTTCGTGCGGCGTTCGAGGAAGAAGTCGACGCGCCCGAGACCGGCGGCGTCGACGGCCCGGAACGTGCGGATCGCGAGCGCGCGCGCCTCCTCCGCGACCTCGGCGGGGATCGGCGCCGGTATCAGCACCTGCGCGCCGCCGTCGACGTACTTGTCGGCGTAGTCGTAGAACTCGTGCGACGGTACGATCTCGCCGATCCCCGACGCCTCGGGTGACTCGTTTCCCATGACCGCGCACTCGAGCTCGCGCGCGTCGACGCCGGCTTCGACGATGATCTTGACGTCGTACGAGCCCGCCTCCGCGACGGCGGCGGCGAGTGCGCCCGCCGCCTTCACCTTCACGATGCCGACCGACGATCCCAGGTTGGCCGGCTTCACGAAGCACGGGAAGCCGATCTCGGCGTGCACGCGCGCCGCAATGTCGTCGGGCGATTCCTCGCGCGGTCGCGCCACGATCCAACGGCACACCGGCAGCCCGGCGTCGCGCAGCACCGCCTTCATGAGGGGCTTGTCCATGCCGACGGCCGACGCCAGGACGCCGGAGCCGACGTACGGCAGATCCGCGAGATCGAGGAGGCCCTGGATGGTTCCGTCCTCGCCGTACGTGCCGTGTAGCACGGGGAAGATCACGTCGAGCACGATCGGCCCGCCGCCACCGAGCGGCACGAGTGCCCGCCGCGTCGGCTCGGGTGCGATCGTCACCTCGACGCCGTGTTCGGGAAGCGGATGCAAGTCGCGCTGCGCTTCGTCCAGAAGTCGCAGGCTGTCGATGCCCGTGCGCCAGCGACCGTCCTTGCCGATCGCGATGGGCACGATCTCGAAGCGCGACGTGTCGAGCGCGGCAATCACCGTCGCAGCGGAGCGAAGCGAGACCTCGTGCTCGCCGGAGCGTCCGCCGTAGAGGACGCCGACCCGCACGCGCTCCGACATGTTCGCTTGTTACATCGAGTCACGTCGATTACAAGTCCACGTGCTCGTCGCGTCACGAAAAAATTTTTCCGCAACGGAAACGCGCGTTTTTGGCGCGTGGGATATCTTTTCTACTTGACAGCACTGACGAGTTTGCGTTAAGAGCCGGCTCGCTTCACCGCACACGGTTTGCTCCTCTCCGTCGTTCCCGTCGAGTCGTCGTTCGCGCACGAGTTCCTGCGACCAACGTCGTAGCGTTCGCGGTACGCGTGCGAGCTCATGGTCACGCCGGGCCGGTGCAGACGAGTGCGGAGGCTGGGTTGGGGTGCGTCTCCACAGGATGTGGAAACGCGAGGCGTGGCGGTGGAGGCCCGAGAGATGGTGAGTTTTGGGGTGGGGCTCCTCGCGCGGGGAGTCGGTCTGCGGGGCATCGCTCTCGGGCTTCCACCTCGACTCCTGCCCCGATCCCCAGGGCGGAATTTCGCCGTTCGAATCGCTACTTGAGCGCCTTCGAGACGACCTCTGCGACGAGCGCGGCGAAACCGGTTCGCAGATCGGGGAGCTCGCAGCCTGCGGCGGCCGCGTGCCCGCCGCCGCCGAGCGCCTGGGCCACCTTGGAGAGGTCGACCGTGCAGTCGGGCGAGCGGCGAAGACTCACCGCGAGGCTCTGCGCGTCGTAGAGCGCGAACACGGCTCGCGAAAGCTTCTTCCCCCACGCGTCGGCGATCTCGCTCGGGTGGCCGTTGCATATTGCAGTGACGAGCGTCGTGTCGCCGACGCGGCGCTCGACACGGCTGCGCTCGGCGACCTCGAAGCTGCGGGCGATCTCCGCACCGACGCGGTCGCGCGCCGCCGCCATGCGCGGCGTGTACGTAACTCGCTCATCGAGCGTGAGAAAATCCGGATAGGCGTCGGGGCCGAGCGCGCGCACGACCCATCCGAGCTCGCGCGATCCGGGAATCTCGTGCAACCAGCGGTCGTTGTCGTCGGCCATCGCGACGGTGGGGCGGAAGGACGCGAGGCGCACATGCGGTCGTCCCTCCCGTGCGGCACGCGCCTGCAGGTAGTCGAAGACGAGGCGCGACGCCGCGAAGTCCTCGGACAGCACCGTACCCGCGAAGGGAACGTCGACCTTGCCCGCGCGGACGCGCTCGAGCGCGGTGCGGTGATGATCGATCCAGTAGATGCGGACGCCGTCGGCGACGAGACTCCGCAAGTGGGCGTCCGTCGCCGCCTCGCGCCACGAGATGTCGGTGATCCAGAGCTCGGTGTCGCGGCTCGCCGCCGGACGCAACCCCTGGAGCACGCGATCGATCTCGCTGTTCGACGCGAAGGTGGCGGTGACCTCGGCCGCGTCGTCGAAGTAGCGCGCGACCGCGGCCGCGGCGGTGACGCCGTCGAGGCAATGAGGGCCGTGGCTCACCACCAGAACCTGCGGACGCATCGACGGATTATGGCCGAAGGGGATGAGCGGAGCCAGGCGGATCAGGTTCCCGGAAGGCGTCCCTGCCGGCCGCGATCGTAGACGAGCCGTTTGCCATCGACACGCGCGAACGGCGTCAGCCGATGCGGCTCGCGCATGCCCGGCCCGACGTTCACGACTTCGACCCCACGGACGACGAGCGCGTCGCCCAGGAGCCGGCGATGGCAGCGCCACGGCACCGCCTCGGCGCACATCACGGTCGTCGGCCGCTCGCCGGCGATCCGCAGTAAGGTCGCGATGCCGCTCGCGAACTCCGGCGTCTCCATGTGGTCGGCGTAGCCCCGGAAGGCCTCCACCTCCCACGCCACGTGGGGCGAGTCGGGGCGCGACGGCCGCCGCCCACCCAACGCTTCGATCCAATCGTAGCGCACGCGCTCGCGCCCGAGCGCGGCTTCGAGGGCTTCGCGGCTGAAGTGCGGGTGCCGGCGCGAGGCGGGAAAGCGGCGGATGTCGACCAGCCCGCGGATGCGGTGCTCGTGCAGCAGCGCCACGAACGCCTCGATGGAAAGCGTCGAGTGCCCGAGGGTGTAGACGGTCACGACGCCGTCAATGTAGCAGAGGGCGACCATGCGGTGTCTCCTGGCGCTCGCGCTTCTGCTCTCCGCCTGCCCGGCGCCGACGCAGTACGCCATCGACCGGCCGGGTCTCGACTGCGATCGAGCGACCCGCGTGGCCAACAAGACCTTCGAGGCCATGGGCTACACCGTGACCGGTCTCGTGCAAGCGACGCCGAACAGCTCCGGTATGGTCTCCGGGACGAAGGTCGGTCCCGACGGCAAGGCACGGTCCGGCCGCGTCGTGATCCGGTGCACGGCGCAGGGCGCCGACCTGCAGCCGGTCGAGGAAGGCCTCCTTCCCGGCGACTTCGAGTTCAGCCGGGCCTTCGGCTACAGCTTCAAGACGCTCGTCCAGCGACCCGACGTCGAGACGCCGTGGAAGAGCGTCGGTCTGCAGGTGCTCGTCGAGCAGATCGGCACCTTCAAGGCGAAGCTCGACCTGGGTGACGTCGCGACCGTCGGCGGAGCCGTTCCCGTCCGGGTGACCGTCCGCAACAACACCGACCGCAAGGTGCGTCTGGATGCGCCACGCCTCTCGCTGGTCGACGCCGACGGAACGTCGCGCCAGCCCCTGGCGGGCGGCGCCCTCGACGCTGCGATCGCGGGCAACGCCGCCGGGAGCAAGCTCCGCGCCGAGCTCTTCGGACCGAAGCCGATCGCCGCCCAGCAGTCGGCCGTGGGGTTCCTCGTCTACCCCCCTGGCACGTACCGGGAGGCGCGCGTTTCCATCGAGGACGTCGAGACCGAGGAGAGCGAAGGGTTCGTCGTGCCGGTCGAGTAGGCCGACCCAGGACTACGTCTCGGGTCGGTCGACTAACCGAGGGCGTCGGACAGAAAGCGCGGTGCGATCGCGTAGTTGAGCTGCACGAGGACGATGAACGCGATGCTCCACCCGGTGCCGAGGACGCAGAGTGCCGCGCCGACGGCATAGAGGCTCTGGGCGACGGCGATGCGGCGCACGACGGCGTCGGAGATCTCGTCCGTCGTCTCCGGCCTCAAGAGCGCGGCCCCGCGCGCGTACCGCCACGACGCGTAGAGCACGACGCCGAGGAACACGACGTTCAGCCAGTAGACCAGGAGCGCCGTGCGGAAGGTGATGAACTCCGCCAGCAGCTCGGTCGAAAAGGGCATCAAGGCGACCAGGGCCAGGAACGCCAGGTGGATCCAGGTGAGGTGGCGGTTCGCGTGCCGGAAGTGGTTCAGTTGCGTCTGCTGCCCGACCCAGAAGATGCCGAGGGTGAGGAAGCTCATGAGATAGGTCACCATGCGCGGGCCGAGCGCGACCAGCGCCCACCAGAGCTCACCCTCGGTGTGGAGGCTCTCGCGCACCGGGACGTGGATCTCGAGCACGATCAGCGTCATGGCGATGGCGAAGAGCCCGTCGCTCAGGGCCGCGATGCGCTCGAGGCTCGTGCCGGCAACCTGGTTGTACGATCTGCTCACGGCCGGTGCGGCTCGGCCGCGCGCTCGAGAGCGGCGCGATCCCACTTGGCTGCGATCGCCGCGGCCTCGTACGTGGACTGCAGGAAGTCGAGCAGCGTCTGGTCCGGCGCCTCGGCCTCGCGAACGGCGTCGTAGGGCAGGAGGAACTCACGCAGATCGGTGCTGTAGAACGCCGCGCCCGGCCGGACCTTGGCCTGCGCGAATCCCGGCGGCTCCGGGTATGCATAGGAGTAGAACGCGGCGTGCGGCACCGCACCGCCGCCGGCCCAGAAGCCGCAGCTGCTCACCTCGTGCGAGTACGCTTCGCGCGTCACCCAGTCCGGTAGATTGGGCACGCCGCCGGGGTGCTCCGGCGCGCGCCGTCCCGAGAATCGCGTGACCGCCAGATCCGGCGCGCCCCAGAAGAAGTGCACGGGGCTGCACTTCCCGATGAAGCGCGCGCGGAAGATCTTGAAGACGCGATCGGCCTGGACGAGCGCGTGCCAGAACCGGTTCGCGTACTCCCGATCGTAGGCGCGCTGGGCCTCGTTGCGATCGAACGGGACCGGGTCGGGCACCTCGTTCGGCCGCGTGCGGATGTCGACGTGCAGGCCGAGCCCATCCAACGCGTCCATCAGGCGGCGGTAGAACGACGCCACCGACTGCGGCTCGAGCGGCACCCGCGCCGTCCCGCCGTCGCTCACGCGGACGGCGACGTGGTGGTCGATGAAGTCGAAGTCGATCTGGAACGCGCGTACGCCGTGCGGGATGGGCGACGTGGTCAGCCCCCGCGCGGTCACGTAGAGCGTCACGTGCCAGGAGTGGTTCAGCCACGGGCTCTGCACGAGGCGGACCTTGCCGGCGATCTGCGACCACATGTGGAGCGTGGCGTAGGTGTCGCTCCACGCCTCGAGCGGAAGCGCCGGCCATGCCTCGGAGACGCCAGGGCTCATCGGAGCCGTCTAGCACGAGGCCGCTCGCACCGTCATCCATCCCCGCGCCTCGCGCGTAGCCCCGTGGGAGGAGATACCTCCCATGCCACATCGGACCCCGTCCCGAGCCCTCGTCGCGCTCGCGCTCTCCCTCGCGGCGACGCCCGCGCCATCGATCGCTGCACCGCGGATCGCCCGTCTGGACGGCCAGCGGGTCCGGCGGGACGTCGTTCGCGGATCTCGCGACGTGTCAGGTCAGCGATCGGCCCGGACATGTTCCTCGTCGGTACGCAGTTCGACCCGTCGTCCACCTCCGCCAGCGGAGTCCTGGCACGCGTGACGTTCTGACGGCACGGCGGCGCCCGCAGTTGCGACACCGTCGTGCCGGGGGCATGTGCTCCACGGCGATGGAGAACGCACCGAGCGAAGGCATCGTGCGAGCCGGCGAGGCGTCCGTGAAGTGGCGCCGCGACGGCCAGGGCCCCGCGATCGTCCTCCTGCACGGGTTTCCCCTTTCGGGACACACCTGGGACGGCGTGATCGCGCACCTTCGCCCACGCTTCACGTGCTACACGCTCGACCTCATCGGGCTCGGCGAGTCGCGCAGCACCTCCGAGGACGACTACGGCTCGCCGGGGCAGGCGCGGGCGTTCCAGCGCGTCCTGTCGGAGCTGGGCGTCCCGTCGTACGCGCTCGTCGGCAACGACACGGGGGGCTGGATCGCGCGCGAGCTGGCTCTCATCGACTCGCGGGTGTCGCGCCTCGTTCTCACCAACACCGAGATCCCCGGTCATCGGCCGCCGTGGATCCCGATGTACCAGGTGACGGCGCACGTGCCCGGGTTCGGCGCCGTCGTCCGCCAGCTGATGAAGTCCTCGCTCTTCCTGCGCTCGCCGCTCGGCTTCGGCGGCTGCTTCCACGACCTCGGGCGCATCGCGGGCGACTTCCACGCGCGGCACATCGCGCCGCTGGTCGCGTCCGACGCGCGGATCGCCGGCACGATGACGTTCCTGCGGCAGATGAAGTTCACGCGGCTCGACGAGTTCGCGCAGCTCCATCGCCGCCTCACGATGCCGGTGCTCTTCGTCTGGGGCGCGGACGACCCGACGTTCCCCGAAGGGCCCGCGCGCGCGATGGTCCCGCAGTTTCCGAACGTGGCCGGGTTCCGCTCGGTGCCGGCCGCGAAGCTCTTCTTCTACGAGGAGTACCCGGAAGAGGTGGCCCGCGCGATCGAGGAGTTCGCGTCATCGGGGCGCTCCGGTACCCTCGAAACCTCGGCTTGACCCACGAGCCGCCGCGGTGCGATCACCTGCCGATGCAGAATCTCTTCGACGTTCGCGACAAAGTCGTGCTGGTGACCGGCGGCTCGCGCGGCATCGGCCTCATGATCGCCGAGGGCTTCGTCGACGCCGGCGCCAGGGTCTACATCTCGGCGCGCAAGGCCGACGTGTGCAACCAGGCGGCGGCCGACCTCTCGAAGAAGGGCATGTGCGTCTCCCTGCCCGCCGATTGCGGCACCGAGGCAGGCTGTCGCGGGCTCGCGGCCGCGCTCGCCGAGCGCGAGCCGGCGCTCCACGTGCTCGTGAACAACGCCGGTGCCAACTGGGGCGCGCCCCTTTCGGAGTACCCGGACACCGCCTTCGACAAGGTCTTCGCCCTCAACGTGAAAGGCGTCTTCCACTTGACGCGCGCGTGCCTGCCGCTGCTCGAGAAGGGTGCACGTCCCGGCGATCCCGCGCGCGTCATCAACATCGGGTCCATCGACGGCCTGCAGGCGCCGATGCTCGAGACCTACGCCTACTCGTCGAGCAAGGCCGCGGTGCACCACCTGACGCGCGTCCTCGCGCACCGCTTCGCGCCGAACATCACCGTGAACGCCGTCGCACCCGGCCCGTTCGAGAGCAAGATGATGCACGAGACGCTCGAGCGCTTCCGCGACGTCATCGTCGGCGGCTGTCCCATGGGCCGCATCGGCGAGCCCGCCGACATGGCGGGCGTCGCGATCTACCTCGCCTCGAAGGCCGGCGCGTACGTGACCGGCGCCGTCATCCCCGTCGACGGCGGCATCTCGACGCGGCACGGGTAGCGCGCATGCCGGTCGAGGTCATCGGCATCGATCACGTCTACGTCACGGTGCGCGACCTCGCGCGCTCCGAGGCCTTCTACGATCGCGTCATGCGCGTGCTCGGCTATCGGAAGGTGCGCGCGCCCATCGGCGGCGACCCCCACGTCCACTACTACAACCGGCAGTTCGGCTTCTCGCTGCGTCCCGCGCGCCCCGGCACGCCCGACCACGATCCCTACGCGCCGGGGCTGCACCACTTCTGCTTCCGCGTCCACGATCAGGTCGCCGTCGATCGGGCGGCGCGGGAGCTCGGGAACGAAGGCGTCGGCGCGACGCCGCCGCGCTACTATCCTGAGTACGCCGCCGACTACTACGCCACCTTCTTCACCGACCCCGACGGTGTGCGCCTCGAGATCACGAACTTCCGCGAGGCGCGACGGCAGCGGATGTTCGACTGGAACGCGGAGCAGTAGCGCTCAGCCGCGAATCTCGAGCGTGAACGGCTCCCCCTGCCATTTCAGCTCGACGCGGTCGGGGTGGATGCGGATCACCTGGATGCCCTGGGCCTCCTCGCCCTCGCGCAGCGTCGTCAGCCCCGCGTCGCCGATCGTGAGCGCGACGGTGCGGCGCGCGGGCGTCGTCGAGTAGACGAGGAAGC
The DNA here is from genome assembly GCA_035577985.1 of Candidatus Eisenbacteria bacterium. NCBI lineage: Bacteria > Candidatus Eiseniibacteriota > Candidatus Eiseniibacteriota bacterium. Next base: position 105,255 of record DATJZY010000025.1, on the reverse strand, counting down.
TGACGCGCAGGCGCGGCGCACCGGTGGGCGGCCGCGTGCGCACCGGAGGGGGCGGCTCGGCGGGCGGCGGAGCGGGTGCGGGAGGCGGGGGCGCCGCCGCGAGCGTCGTGGGCGTGGTGGGCGCCGGACGCGCGACGGTGGCGGGCACGGTCGTCGTCGGCGTCGCTCCGGGCGCCGCCTCCTGCGTTGCGGCAAACGGACGGTCGTGCGCGTCGCCGGTCGGCGCGGGCACGGGAGGAGCTGGCGCGGGCGCGGGAGGCGCCGCGGCGACCGGGGCCGTCGTGGGCGGCGGCGCCTGCGCTGCCGGCGACGTGCTGCTGGTCGTCGTCGCCGCCGGCTCCGTGGTCGAGACGACGGTCGTCGTGGTGGCCACGAGCGTCGTCGTCGCCGCGGCGACCGTGGTCGTGACGGCGAGCGTCGTCGTCACCGCGAGCGTGGTCGTCTCCGCGAGCGTCGTCGGCACCGCGACCGTCGTGGGGGGCGCGATCGTCGTCGGAGGCGCGACGGTCGTCGGCGCCGCCATCGTCGTCGGTACGGGCATCGTCGTCGAGGCCACGGCTGCGACGACCGCTTCCGGCTGGGGAGGTGCCGCCGCCCGGCTGCGGATGAGCATCGTCGTGCCGGCGCCTGCAGCGATCGCCGCGACGACGAGGACGGCGATCAGCCACGGCGGCCGGCGCCCGGGGTCGCCGCCTCCGCCGCCACCGGGCGGCTGCGGCCCGCCCGTCGCCTCGAGCTTCTCGAGCGCGTCGAGGATCGAGCTCACGAAGTGCTCCCGCCGCCGACGAGCGTCGGGCGGTGGTAGCCGCCGACGGCGGCGTAGAGCACCATGCGCGTCAGCTTCCCGACCTGTCCGTCGGGCTCGATGTACCGCGAGCGCTGGAAGGCCGTGACCGCCGTGCGCGTCGTCGGGCCGAACAAACCCGTCTCGCCGCCGTCGTAGAGGCCGGTACGCCCGAGCAGGGCCTGGAGCCGGATGACGCGGGCGCCGCGCGCGTCGACCGCGATCGCACCCGGCCCCAGCCCTTCGAAGTCGGGCGAGAACACGTGGGCGCGGCCGTACCAGTAGCGCTCGAGGAAGGCAGGCTCGACGACCACCGGCTCGCCGTCCACGGCGAGCGTGGCACGGTCGGGCTCGAGCGCGACCAGCGCCGCCCAGCGCGGGTCCGGAGCGCCGGGGAAGCGAAGCTCGAGCACGGCGGGCACGTCGATGAGGCGCAGCATGGCGAGGTTGCCGGTGATCGCCAGGTCCTCGAGGCCGCGCCGTTCGGCGAAGCGCGCGAGGTCGGCTTCCTGCCGGTCGTCGTCGGCCGGTCCGGGCTTCTGCCAGGCGCGCGCGATGGCGCCGAGCGCGCCGTGGAGGGTCGCGGCGCCGTCCATGGCCGTGAGCCGCTGCTCGGGCGAGGGCGCCGGCACCGTGGTCGACGTCGTCGTCATCGCCGCCAGGTTCTCGCCAGGCTGGGGCGTGTCTGCGGTGATGTTCGCGAGCAGCGGACCCGTGCTCGGCGCGGTCACGGTCGGGGCCGGCGACTCGGGCGGCGGCGCGAGCCGGCGGGCGCCGATGGCGATGAGCGCTCCGGCGGCGGTCGCGGTCACGATCGCCGGGACGAGCCACGAGCGACGCCGCGCCCCCGGCAGCGGCACCGTCGACACCTCGCGGTACGCCTTGCGCACGTCGCGCGCCGTGACGCGCTGGCGCTCGGCGGCGAACGCGGCGAGCAGTGCGCGATGCGCGAGCATGTTGGTGAGACGCGGCACGCCGCCCGAGTAGCGATGGACGAGTGCCAGCGCGCGGCGGGTGAAGAGATCGCGCGCCTTGGCGTGGCTCGCCACCGAGAGGCGATGGCGCACGTAGGCGCTGGTCTCCGCCGCCGAGAGGGGGCCGATGTGCCAGCGCAGCGTGATGCGCTGGTTCAACTGCACCAGCTCGGGATGCTGCAGCAGGCCGCGGAGCTGTGGCTGCCCGACCAGGATGATGCGCAGGAGCTTCTCGGTCGGCGTCTCGAGATTCGAGAGCAGCCGGAGCTGCTCCAGCACGTCGATGTCGAGGGCCTGGGCCTCGTCGATGATGACGACGGCGCGCCGGGCTTCCTGGCGCAGCTTGAGCAGATGCGCGTTCAGCAGGTCGGTGAGGGCCTTCTTGCTCGTGTTCGACGCGGGCAGGCCGAACTCGGCGTTGATCGTCTGCAGCAGCTCGAGCGCCGACAGGGACGGATTGAAGACGTACGCGGTCGAGACGTCGGGCCCGAGGTTCGCGAGGAAGTGACGCAGGAGCGTCGTCTTCCCGGTGCCGACGTCGCCGGTGATGCAGACGAAGCCGCTCTCGGTGAGGCCGAGGCGAAGGTGCGCGAGGGCGTCCTCGTGCTTCTTCGACAGGAAGAGGTAGCGCGGGTCGGGCGTCAGCCGGAACGGCGCGTCGCCGAGACCGAAGAACGTCTCGTACATGTCGTCTCTAGGGTTCCGGCGACCGCGCGACCTCCGCGAACGCGGCGTCGGTCACGTCGAGGATGCGCTCCACGTCCGGGTCGCCGAGCGCGGCGCAGACGAACCAGTTGTGGTACGGGTGCAGATAGACGCCGCGCACGACGCAGGCGGCGGCGAAGAGGCGACTGCGCGCGAAGCCGCCCTCGTCGGCGAGAAACGTCATGAACGGCAGCGCGGGTGGACCGGTCCAGTTGACCTCGAGCCCGTACGCCTTGCCCTGTGCCACCACGCCGTCGCGCAGGCGCGTGCCCGCACGCTTCATCCGCGCGATGGCGTCGCTCGCCTCCAGCTCGTCGATGCAGGCGAGGGCGGCCGCCATCTCGACCGGACCCGTCCAATACGAGCCCGTGAAGAAGACGCGCGTCGCGGCCTGCCGCAGGTGCTCCCGCCCGAGCGCTGCCGAAATGGGATACCCGTTGCCCAGCGCCTTGCAGTAGCACGTGAGGTCGGGCTCGACGCCGAAGGCGGCGCCCGATCCGGCGAGCGAGAGCCGGAAGCCGGCCCGGACGTCGTCGAGGATCAGCACTGCGCCGAGCGTGTCGCACCGGTCGCGGAGCCCGGCGAGAAAACCCGGCGCCGGCATCTCCTGGTCGTGGAAGGCATCGTGACGAAACGGGCTCACGATGATGCCGGCGACGTCGCCCGCGGCCACGCCGAGCGCGTGGTCGACGCTCGCGAGGTCGTTGTAGCGATACGACTCCACGTGCGCGCGGTCCTCGGACGTCGTGCCGCCGGGCAGCGGCGTGCACCAGGCGTGCGCGCCGTGGTACGCGCCCTTGGCGGCCAGGATCTTGCGCTTGCCGGTCGCCTCGCGCGCCACCTCTGTGGCCCACGTGCACACGTCGGAGCCGTTCTTCGCGAACACCGTCCACGCGGCCCACGGGGTGAGGCCGACCAGCCGCTCCGCGAGCTCGACGAACGGACGGCCGGGGCCGTTGTAGCAACGGCCGTTCGCGGCCTCGTGGCTCGCCGCCTCGTCCACCTTGGGGTGGTTGTGCCCGAGCACGATCGGTCCGTAGCCGCACATGAGGTCCAGATACTCGTTGCCGTCGACGTCCCACAGCCGGGCCCCCGCGCCGCGCGCGAAGAAGTACGGATAGGCGCCGGGAACGAGCGTGAGGGGCGACTGATGGCCGTAGATGCCGCCCGGCACGACGCGCTCGGCGCGCGCGAACAGCGCCTGCGTCTCGCGGTAGCGACCCGCCTCCGCTCCCATCAGGCGAGCACCCGGTCGAGGAACGCGTCCATGGCGGCGTTCGCGCGCTGATTCGCTTCGCCGCGCCAGTCGACCTGGAAGGCGTGCGGTGCGTCCTCGAGGATCAGGAGCTCGCTCGTCCGTCCGGCCTGCTCGAGCGCCTCGTGCATGCGGACGGATTCGCGATGCGAGACGACCGTGTCGGCGGTGCCGTGGACCAGGAACACGGGCGCGCTGGCCGCTGCGGCGTGTTGCACGGGCGACGCCAGGCGCACCCATTCGGGATCGGCGACACGCGGGCCCAGCAGGTCCGCGATCGGATCCCATCCCTCGATCGGCCTGCGGCGCGCGAGGTCGTAGGGGCCGTAGTGCGCGATGACGCCGCGCACGTCTTCCGGCACGCTGGCGAGCTCGGCGGGCAGATCCGGATCGAGCGGCCGCAGCTCGCGCGCGACGTGCGCCATCATCACCAGGTGTGCGCCGGCCGAGAGACCGAGCAGGACCATCCGGTCGGGGTCGATGCCGAACTCCGCCGCGTGCGCCCTCACGTGGCGCAGCCCGCGCCGGACGTCGTCGAGCGGGGCCGGGAAGCGATGCGCCGGGGCCAATCGGTAGGAGATCGACACGGTCGCGATCCCGCGCCGCGCGAAATGAAGGGCGTTGCCGCCGGCCTGACTCGGGTCGCCCCCCGTCCATCCCCCGCCGTGCACGACCACGACGACCGGCCGCGGCCCCGCAACCCCGAGCGGCCGGTAGTGGTCGTAACGCAGCGGAACACCGGCGACCTCGGCGTAGACGACGTCGGTCGTGAGCTCGTGGGTGGCCGAGCGCACCGGGATGAAGGGGACCTGACGCGGAAACATGTGCGCGGGACTACCATAGGGCCCCCAATGCTGGAACATCGCAGGGTCGGCCGTTACTCTAGGGGTGGTGCGACCACTCATCGGCATCTCGAGCTACGCGCGGGGCGGACAGCGGCTCTCGTTCTCGGTCCCCTGCGAGTACGTCGACGCGGTTCGCAAGGCGGGCGGCGTTCCGGTCGTGCTGCCGCCCATCCTGGGCCCGGTCTCCGAGGCGCTCGACGTCGTCTCCGGCTTGATCCTGCCCGGCGGCGGCGACATCAACCCCGAGCAGTACGGCGGCGACGAGCACGAGGCCAACTACGGCATCTGCCACGAGCGCGACCACTTCGAGCTCGTCCTGGCCCGCTCGGCGCTCGAGCGGCGCGATCTGCCGATCGTCTGCGTCTGCCGCGGCATGCAGATCCTGAACGTCGCGCTCGGCGGCGACCTCATCGCCCACGTCCCCGACGTCTACGGCTCCAAGGTCGTGCACCGCTCGCCCGACGTGCAGCCGGTCCCGCACGACGTACGGATCGCGCCGGAGAGCCGCCTCGCCACGATGTACGGCCGGCCGATGGTGACGGTGCAGTCGGTGCACCATCAGGCGGTGGGACGGCTCGGCGACGGGCTGCGGGCCGTCGCGTGGGCCGAGGACGGGCTCGTCGAGGCGGTCGAGTCCGAACGGCATGCGTTCGTGGTCGGTGTGCAGTGGCACCCCGAGCTCGACTGGGAGACCGACGACGCGTCGGTAGGCGTCTTTCGCGCCCTGGTCGAACGCAGCAAGTCCTACGCCGCCGAGCGCTGACCTGCGCTCTTGAACGTCGCGCCCGCGTCCGTGGTATGGGCTCTGCATGGGGGCGAGCCCCCTTCGCGACTACGTCGGTCTCGACCGATCCGGGAATCCGCTGCCGGAGCTGCTCGCGCCGCACCCGCGCACGCGGGTGCGGCGCCAGCGGCCGGGCGAAGTCGCGTGGGAGCTGTGGCTCCGCGACCCGCCGCCGGCGGTCTCGGGTTACGTCGCGAAGCTATGGGGCGGCGACGCCGACGAGACCTACGCCCTGCATCGCGCGCTGCCGAACGGCGAGCTGACGCTCATGTTCAACCTCGGCACGCCGCAGCATCTGCTCGACGATCGCGAAGCGCGCGGCCGCTTGTATCGCACCGCGTGGATCTCCGGCCTGCAGGAGCGCCCCGTCGGATGGGAATCGGTGCTCCGCCACCCGCGCGCGATCGCGGCGCAGCTCCGGCCGCTCGGCGCCTGGGCGCTCTTCGGCGGGCTCCCGCAGCAGGACCTCGCGAACGACACGACGGACCTGGAGTCGGTCCTCGGCGCCCCCGCCGGGGTCGAGCCGCTGCGCCAGCGCATGCTCGCGGCGCCGGACCTCGGCGTCGCGCTCGATCTCCTCGAGGGTTGGCTCACGACGCGCCTCCTGCGCGGACCCGCGGCCCATCCGCTGACGCGCGCCGCCGTCGACCGCATGCGCGCCAGCTCCGGCACGGTGCGCGTCGAGTCGCTCGCCCGCGACCTCGGCGTGTCGTCGCGCTATCTGGGTGACCTCTTCCACCGCGAGATCGGCCTCTCGCCGAAGGGCATGATGCGGATCCTGCGCTTCGAGCGCGCGCTCGGACGCCTCGCCGATCCGGCAACCGTCGAGCTCTCCGAGGTCGCGCAGGAGTGCGGCTATTACGACCAGTCGCATCTCCATCGCGACTTCCGCGAGCTGGCGGCGCTGACACCGACGGAATATCGCGCCCGCGTGTTCCGCGCGGAGGGGTGGCGGGAGATCCGCGGCCAGCGGGCCTAGGGGCGAGAATGATGCGCTCGTGGTACGGGCGACCGGCATGCCGCGGCCGGCGAAGGCGGCGGCACCCTCGCAGCGCGCGAGAGCATCGTTCCCATCGACCGTAAGCCGTCGTCGCGCCGCAACGCGCGTATTTCGTCTGCCGCGCCAGCTTGGCTGGCCGCGGCATGCCGGTCGCGCGTGCCCGGACGCCACACTCGCGTCCTCCCCGACCCAAGACGGAGTCTTGGGTCGGTCTCCTCTAGCCCGGCTCGTCGCTCGCACCAGCGCCGTCGCGGCGGGCCTCGACCTCGACGGGGATGCTGATCGGATTCTGCGGCGACGACAGGTCGGCGCCGCCCACCTGCTCGACGCCGACCTCGAGCCGATAGCTGCCGGGCTCGCGCGGCGCCGGCAGCATCACTGTCTGGCGCAGGGTCTCGCCCGCGGGCACGTCTCGCCGCAGGCGCTCGGCCGGCAGGTCCTCGCTGTGACCGTCGGCCCCGACCCAGCGCGCGAACAGGCGCACGGTGAGCACGCCGTCGACGGGTCGCCCCGGCAGCGCCGCCGGCCACCCGGCACTGCCGCGGTTCGTGACCTCGACGGTGACCGGGAGCCGCCGCCCGACGGACACCGTGCCGCGCGCCCCGGCGACGACCCCCGCGCGACCGCTTCGTACCATGACGACCGGGGTACCGAGGACCGTATGGTCGCGCTCCACGCCGCTCGCGACGGCCCGGAACCAGGCCGGGTGTCGCGAGCTGGGATCGAGCTCGACCAGGATGAACGGGTCCATGAGGAGGGAGCGGCGCACGCGCGGGCTGTGCACCAGCCGATCGAGATCGGCGGCGTACCGCGCGGGCTGGCGCCACTGATACGGCGGGCGGACGAGGATCCACCGCAGCCCGGTCATGTCGACCAGGTCGTCGAGCGCGTCCGTATCCGGGAGGCGCCCGATCAAGCTCTCGACGAGCAGGAGGTGCAGCGGCACGTAGCCCGTGAAGAACCGGATGCTCGGTTGGCGATGGATCATCTGTGCGACCGTGGCTGCCGGATCTCCGATGCCGCTCGGCCATTCGAGAAGAGGCCCGGACCCTTCGCGCGCGACGAACGCCGCGACCGCGCGATACGCGTCCGCGTCGCGGTCGAGCGCGGGCGTGGTCAGGTACTTCGCCGGTGCCAGGCGCGACCAGCGGGTCACGCCGTCGAGCCGGCGTTCGGCCGCGGCGCCGGGTGGCAGCGGCGCGAGCCGCACGGCGACGAGCAGGCACACGATCAGCGCCGGTACGGCGGCGCGCCGCGCGCCGAGCCGCGACCATGCCGCGTCGAGCCCGATTCCCGCGACCAGTGACGTGCCGAAGAACGTCATGACGAGCGCGCGGTACGACGCGCGGATGAAGCGCGCCGGTGTCCACGTGAGCCAGGTGGCGAGCAGCGGAACGTCGAAGCCGAGCACGTGGACCGCGAGCGGTTCGACGGCGAGCGCACCGAGGCACGCGACGGCGAGCGCCGCCACGACCTCGAGACGACGGCGGCGGGCCACGAACGCGCTCACGATCCCGACCAGCGCGAGCGAGCCCAGGACGAGGTTTGGCAGCGCGAGGTGCCAGGCGAACGGCGCCTCGCCGACCGCCCGCATGCACGGGTGGAGATGGCCCGCACCGGCGACGCAACCCGCGATGCTCGCGACGAGCTCGGGCACCGAGGACGACTCCCGCACGAGCAGCGGCGGCGCCCCCGCGAGATGCGCCGTGCCCGCCTCGCTCTCCACCAGCTCCGTGTCGCCCGCCGTCTCGGGTCGCGTGAGATAGGGGCCCGACACCCACAACAGGAGCGCGAGCGCCGCGAGACCCGCGCCGGCCGCGAGCGCGGCGAACCGCCAGCGCCCGGGGCCCGGTCGGAGGAGCTCGGCGGCGGTCCACACGGGCGCGACGAGCCCCACGTAGACGGCCATGTGGTACGAGGAGAACAGGGCGAACCCGACCGCGCCGAACACGGCCAGCGTGCGAGGGGGATCGGGGCGCCGGCGCAGGGCGTGGAGCGCCAGGACGACGAGCGGCAGGCACACGTGCGAGTACTGCAGTACGTGGAGCGTCCCCATGGAGCCCCATCCGACGCCGTAGACGAAGCCCAGCGCGAACGCGGGCGCACGCGCGACGCCGAAGCCGACGAGGCAGCGCTCCATGGCGAGCGCGGCGAGGGGATACGACACCCACGCGGTGAGATTCGCCGCGACGAAGGCGCTACCCGTGAGCACGCGCAGCGGCGCGAAGAGGATCTGCCACGCGAGGAAGTGCTCGGAGCCGGCGAGCTGCGCCAGGGCCGGATAGTTGACGGGTGGGTCGAAGAGCTTGGCGGGCGACGTCGCGAGCGCGTGGGTGCCCCAGTCGAGCACCCAGAGGATCAACCACGCGTCGCGCGACGCGATGTCGCTCGGCAGCGCCGTCGCGGCGCGGGCGAGCCACGGCGCCGCGAGGACCCCGAAGATCGCGACGTACGCCGCGCAGTCGACGACGACGGCGCGTGCGGTCGCGCCCCTCGTCACCGGGACGATCCCTCCGCGAGCGTCAACACGTCCACCTCGGCCAGCTCCCACGTGCCGGTGCGGTTGCCGAGGCGGGCGTTCGTCAGCCGCACCCAGCGGGCGGGACGGGGCGTGAAGCGCGCGTCCCACCAGCGGACGTCCGCCGGATGCGCGAACAGCGCCGGGAGCGAGTCGGGGTCGAAGCGCGCGCCGGTCGGCGTCCACTCGGTGCCGTCGACCGACGTCTCGACGTCGGCGAGGTAGACGCCGACGGAGTCGAGCGAGCCGCCGACGCAGCGCACGCCGGCCACCATGCGGGCGACGCCGAGGTCGATCGTGAGCGACGGGACGGCGCCGCGCTCGACCGCGAGCTGCCAGACGGTTCGCGGGTCGTCGTCCTCGAGGGCGGCGAGGGCCTCCCGGTTGCCGCTTGCGCTGAGCGCCCGTCCCGCGCGCGCGAGCGGGACGGCCGCCGGCGGCGGGCTCGGCGCCGGCTCGTCGACACGCACGAGCGCGGCGGCACCGTCGCGGGCGACGATCTGCGTACCCGTGCTGGGCAGCGCCGCCAGACGCCGATCGAGCGCGGCGGGCGAGATGTCGCGGACGAGGACGGCGTGCACGCCGAGTGTCGCGAGGAGCGCGCGCGCGGGTTCGGCGGGGAACTCGAACAGGCGCTGGACCGCGAACGTGGGGCCGGGGCTGGTGAAGCCGCTGTACCCGTTCACCAGCGCCTTGCCGTGGAAGATGGAGAAGTAGAGGGCGCGCGCTGCGCCCTCGATCTCGTCGGTGCGCTCGTACAGCACGCGATCGGGCAGCCCGCGGACGGCCTCGTAGATTGGCGGCAGGTCCGACGCGACCGGCATGCGCCGGCGCTCGGTCGGCGCGGCGCCGGCGTCGAGGGCGAGCAACGCCACGAGAATCGTCGCGATGGCGACGCGCGGCACGCGCGCCGGCCCGAGCGCGACGACGGCGTCGACGGCAGCCCCGGCGAACCAGGCGGCGAACAGGAGGCCGACGTGGAAGGCGCGGTTCGTCATCCGCATCATGTCGAAGCCGGGCAGGCGGAGCTGCAGCTCGATCGGCACGAACATGATCGCGAGGGCGATCGCGAGCCCGAGCACGTTCGCGACCCAGACGAACCGCTCCCAGGACGTCGCCGCACGCCGGCGCGCGACCACGAGGCCGGCCGCGACGAGCGCACTCGTGAGCAGGCCGGGTCCGAAGGACACGATCGCGTCGCCGATCCGGCCGTCGAAGCCGGCGAGCGTGCCGCTCAAGGTCCCCGGCCCCGGCAGAAGGAAGGTCCACTGCGTCCCGAGACCTGCCGTACGGACGTGGCTCTGCGTTGCCCGCAGGACGACGTACGGCCACAGGGTCGGCGCGAGCAGCGCGGCGGTTCCGAGACCTGCGATCACCGTTCCGCGCGCGATGCGCGCGCGGCCGCCGGCGGGCGCGATCGCGATCGCCGCGAGCGCCAGGACCCCCATCACGACCGCGAAGTAGAAGGCGAGGTACATGCCCATGAGCGAGTGCACGACCCACCAGCCGACCCACGCAGCGAGGTCGCGCCCGCGTCCGCCCTGCACCCAGCGCAGCCACGCGGCGACCGCGAGCGGCATCGCGAACGTGAGCAGCACCTGGGGCCACATCGGCGAGTTCAGCCGAAACGGCGTGAACGAGAACACGAGCCCCGTCGCGACGGCGCCTGCGAGGCCGCCGCCCGTCTCGCGACGATACCGGAACGCCGTCGTCGCGCAGAGCACGAAGGAGGCGAGCGTCAGCAGGTTGAACTCGAGCAGCGGATTGCCGGTCGCGAGCCAGATCGGCAGGCCGAGGAGCCCTTCGCCGATCATGTGGTCGCCGTAGGCGAGCGTGTGCCTGGCCGGATGGAAGATGCCGGCTTCGAAGAGGTGGAGCGGATCGACGAGGATCGTGCGGGAGACGTGGTTCGTCCCCCAGGTATGGAACAGCGCATCGCCGGCGAGCCCCGAGAACGCGGGGATCGTGTGCGCGAGGCCGGACGGCGTCGGCCGGAACGTCCAGTACGCGACGATCGCGTAGCCGGCGGCAGCCGCGGCAACGGCTCGGAGCCCGACGCGCACCGGTCGCTCCTAGTCCATGTCGGAACGACGGTTCAAGCGATCAGAGCGCGCTGTCGCCGCGCACGGTGGCGCGTGGCTTCACCTTCACGGTACGACCGACGAACGCGCCGCGAAACGACCCGGCGCGTCCGAGCACGATGTCGCCCGCAGGGGCGAAGATGGTCGCGGCGACGGTGCTCTGCGCGCCCGCGACGAAGACCGGCACGTCGGAGCCGCCCGCGATGTCGATGCGCGCGTTGTGCGCCCGCATCGGGGCCGCCGCGCCGATCTGCGCGCCCCGCCGCAGGACGACGCTCTCGAGCACGCCGATGCGGCACAGGTCGGCGCACACGACTCGCCCCCGGGGGGCGATCGTGATGGATCTCACCTGGAAGTCGCCACCCGCGAGCTGCAGGAGCGAGCCGGGACCGACGACGATCGCCCCGTAGCTGCCCGGCGGATACGGCGCCGTGCCGGTGCGCGCCGGCACGCGCACGTCCGTCGTTCCCGGCGTCACGGCCACGGGCGCGAGGAGCGCCGGGTCGACGACCGGCGCTACGAGCGGCTGGCACGCGGGTACGGTCGCGCCCTGAACCGACGGGCCGCCGACCACGCCGCGCCCGAACACGGCGCCCGTCACCAGGCGACAGAAGATCGGATCGACCTTCGCGCCGTTGCCCATGCGCACGACGTCGGCGACGGCGCTGCCGGAAACGGTGACGTGCGCCGCGAGGCGCAGCTCACCGCCCGCGGACGCGACGGAGCCCGACTGCACGCGCACCTGCGGGCGCAGCATCACGTTCGCGACCCCGAGAATCGCGTAGGCCGGCAGCGCCGGCTGGATCGGCGCGGCGGCCGCCCGCCGCGGCCCGAGAGCCACGGCGGCGAGAGCGATGAGGGACAGCGCGATTCCGGGGCGACGTCTCACCTCCATACAGCCTATCCGGATCCCCCTCGCGGGCAAGCAGAAAGGGCAGGCGCGCGGTGAGGATCGCGAGGCCCTGCGCGCAGCTCAGGGACAGGCGACGGGCGCCGCCGGACACGCCGCCGGCGCGTTCTTCGCCCGGAACTTTGTCTTCTGCTTGTCCTTCAGGACCTTGCCCCCGAAGACCGTGCAGTACTCGGTACCGCCGCTGCGAAAGCGCACGCCCACCCGCTGCTGTGCGGGCTGGTCGAGCGAGTAGTCGATCGGCCGCACCTTCGCCTGACACACGACCACGAGCGACTTGGCGTCCTGGACGGTCGTGAGGCTGCAGGGACCCATCGCGAACTTCTTGTCCCGATAGCGGAACGTCGGCTTGGCCGGCTTGCCCTTCCTCGTCCATCCGGCCGCGGGAAGATCGAAGCAGGCCGAGTCCCCCGTGCCCGCATCGTTGAAGACCTGGAACACGGCCCCGTCCGTGACCGGATCGATGCCGCTGCCCGCGCTGGTGTCGATGCTCGCATCCTTCGCCTTGAAGACGATCTTGCGCTTCTTGGCGTCGGTGCCGTCGACGATGAGGAGGAGCTTGCCGCGGATCGCCTGCCCGGGCAGCGTCGTGGTCGTCGTCGTGGGCGGCGGCTCGGGCTCGCGGTCGAAGCGCGCCACGGCCGCGTCGTTCCCGGAGCTCGTGTAGAGCTGGAGCCCGACGGGGCTCACGAGGAATGCCTGCGGATTGTCGACGCCGGAGTTCGTGCCGAACGAGGTTGCGCTCGGGATCTGGGCACAGGCGTTCGTCCCCGTAGGGCCGGTCTCTGCCTCCGCCGTGATGCAGCTCTCGTAGGTGAGCGCACCGCTCATGGGGTCACGCACGAAGTGCGCGATCGTGTCGTCCTGCGGCGAGGCGACGTAGAGCGACGTCCCGTCCGGGCTCGCCGCCATCGAGCGCAGCTTGTCGAGTCCCGAGTTCGTTCCGCGCGAGGTGGCGCTCGCGATCTCGACGCACGCACCGGTGCCTGGGATCGGGATTGCCGGACCGCTCTCGGTCTCGCCGGTGATGCAGCCCTGGTAGGTGAGCGCGCCGTTTCCCGGATCGCGGTCGAAGCGGTCGACGGCGTCGTCCTCCTGCGAGACCGTGTAGACCGACTTGTCGTCGGGGCTGACGACGATCGCGTAGAGCGCATCGAGCCCGGAGTTGACGCCCGACGACGCCGCGGCGCCGATCTGGGCGCAGGCGCCGGTGCCGGTGGGGCCGCTCTCGATCTCGCCGCTGATGCAGCCCTGGTAGACGAGGGCGCCCGCCCCCGGATCGCGGGCGAAGCGAGCGACCCCATCGTCCAATAGGGAGACGGCGTACAGGGACTTCCCGTCCGCGCTGACTGCCAGCGAGAAGAGGTCATCGAGCCCGGAGTTCGCGCCCCCCGAGGCGGCGCTCCCGATCTGCACACACGCGCCCGTGCCGGCGGGCCCGCTCTCGGTCTCGCCGGTGATGCAGCCCTGGTAGGTGAGGGCGCCGGTCGCCGTGTCGCGATCGAAGCGCGCGACGGCGTCGTCGTCGCGCGAGACCGTGTAGAGCGACTTTCCGTCCGTGCTCACCACCAGAGCCGACAGGGAGTCGAGACCCGAATCGATGCCCGACGAGCTCGCGCTCGGGATCTTGGTACAGGCGGTGTCGTTCGCCTCGGACTTCCCGGTGAGGCAGTCGCGGTAGGTGAGGGCACCCGTCGCGGTGTCCCGGTCGAAACGGGCGACCGCGTCGTCCGTGAGGGACGCGGTGTAGAGCGACTTCCCGTCCGGGCTGAGCGCGATCGCCTGCGGCAAATCGAGCCCGGAGCTCTGTCCGGCCGTGGTGGCGCTCGGGATCTGCGCGCAGGCGCTCGTGCCCGTGGGGCCGGTCTCGATCGCGCCCGAGATGCACCCCTGGTACGCGAGCGCTCCGGTCGTGGGATCCCGGTCGAAGCGTGCGACGGCGTCGTCGTTGCCGGACGTGACGTACAGCGAGATCCCGTCCGCGCTCTCGGTCACCGATCGCAGGTTGTCGAGACCCGAGTGCTGGGCGACCGAGGTGGCGCCGGCGATCTGCGTGCACGCGTTCGTTCCCGCCGGGCCCGTCTCGAGCTCGCCGGTGATGCAGGTGCGGTAGGTGAGGCTTCCCACTGCCGGGCACCCCGGGGTCGTGCCGGCCGAGCAGACGCCGCTCGCGCAGGTGTCGCCGAGCGTGCAGTGGTCCCCATCGTCGCAGGGCGCTCCGGTCGCGGCAGTCGGATGCTGGCACGCGCCGAGGGCGTCGCACACGTCGTCGGTACATGGATTCGCGTCGGGCGCGCACCGGCTGTTCGGAGGGATCCCGTCGCCGCAGCCGACCTCGTAGGCGCCGATGTCGCAGCCGGCCCTTCCGTTGGCGTCGCCGTCGACCGGCCGGCCGACCCCGCGCTGGTCGGCGGGGGGACACGCGGCCGCATCTCCGGCGTCGATCGCCGGGCTCCCGGCGACGAGCGCCAGAGTCGGCGTCGGACCGCCGTGGTCGCCGAGTGCGCTGAGGCCCGCGGCGACGCCCTGGAGATCGCCGGGGCCCGCGAGCGCGCAGGTCGTGTCGTCGGAGAGGTTGTGGCCGCCCGACGTGATCGGCCCGAGGCAGCCGTGGCCGGACTGGTTGGCGACGATCGTGTTCTTCAAATGCAGGGTACCGACGGGGTCCTCCATCGGGACCAGGTTCATGATCTCCCACCCGCCCGTGCTCGTGCCAACGTTGTTGGCGAAGGTGCAGTTGGTGATCGTCGCCGTGCCACGAGAGAGCAGGAGTCCCGCGCCCGCGCGGTCCAATCCCGTGTTGGTGTTCCCGGCCACGGTCGTGTTGGTGAGGACGAGCGTCGAAGAATGGGCGCTCAAGATGCCCGCGCCGGCGTTGCCGGTCGTGGTGTTGCCGACGATCGCGCTGTCGACGATCGTCATGGTTCCGCCCCCGTCGTTCGCGATCCCACCGCCGTTGAAGCCCTGAGAGAGTGTGATCACGACGCGCGACAGCGTGAGGGCGACCGAGCCCGCGAGGGTCTCGACACCGCCGCCCCGACCAGAGCCGGCAGCGAGGCCGTGCGCGATCGTCACGTCGGAGATCGTGACGGTCGGGCCCGTCACGACGAAGACCTGCACGCTGTCCTGTCCGCTGATGGTGAGGACGTGCGCTCCCGGACCACGCAGGGTCATGTTCGTCGTGATCCCGGGGAGCGCGGCTCCGAGCAGGATCGTTCCGCCGAGACCGCTGAGGTCGATCGTGTCGTCACCGGCCCCGGCCGGGCACGCGCCGCTCACGGCGTCGGTGTTGGCGGCCGTGATCGCGTCGCGCAGCGTGCAGGCGACCGCGTTCGTGTCGTCGGTCGTGGCGACCGTGATGGTGGCGGCGACGATCGGCCTCGGCAGGAGAAGGGCAACCCAGAGCGCGGCGATCGACAGGGGTTTCGTCATGGGCTCTCCTTGGATCGACGCTCGAGCGTGTCACGCACGGCGCGTGCGGTCTGGCCGGCTACGTTGCTCACCGCCGCCTCGAACGCCTCGCGCTGCGCATCCATCCCGGCGAACGTCTGCCCGGGAATGGGGAGCATGCCCGGACTCGCCGACGCCTCGTCGTGCCAGTTCCAAGCGGGATCGCGATCGTCCACGA
This sequence comes from Candidatus Eisenbacteria bacterium, assembly GCA_035577985.1. Classification (NCBI taxonomy): domain Bacteria; phylum Candidatus Eiseniibacteriota; species Candidatus Eiseniibacteriota bacterium. The sequence continues at coordinate 89,771 of DATJZY010000025.1, read as the reverse complement.
GCCGATTGTCGATCGCGACGAGCGCGTAGCGGTTGAAGCCGATGCCCGATCCGCCGCCCTCGAGCCTCACGATCTTCGTGTGCAGCACGTAGCGGCCGCCGGCGCCGTACGCGCCGGCGTCGGTGAGGGCGCGTTGCAGCACGTCGCGCAGCATCTCCGGCGTGACCACGCGCAGCGACGGCATCGAGAGGGCCGACGAGACCTCGACGGTGCGAACGACGTGCGCGCCGAGGCCCGTGGCGGGGGGGCCGACGGACGGTCGCATGCGATCGCTTCGAAGGTCGCAACCGGTGGCAAGGATGACGGCCGCGGAGGTCGAGAGGGCCAGCGCGGCCACGGGCCCATACGTCGACATGCCAGTCTCGCCCCCGCCGCGGCGTCTAGCGCGGGCCGGGAACGGCCGTCAACGAGCCCGAGCAGGTGCCTACCCGAGCCGTGCGAGCACCTGCTCGCGCCCGATCGGCGGGAACTGCTGCGGCGGAACGTCGCCCCGCAGCACGCGCGCCAGCACGGGCAGCGAGCGCAGGACGATCTCGGGGTTGAGCAGGAGCTGCTCGGGCACGTCGAGCATGTGGAAGACGCGCAGGAGCCCGCGGAAGACGACCGGATCGACGCGCGTCGCGGGACCGATGCCGCGGTCGAAGAGCCAGGCGAACGCCTCTTCGGCCATCTGCACGAGCGCCGCTCGGCCGTTGGTCGCGAGGCGGCGGCGCTCGCCGAGCATCCGGCGATCGGATCCGACCGCCGCGTCCCAGAACGGCCGCACGTGCGTCTCGCACGCCGCATGGTAGTGGCGGCCCATCGCGATCGGATCGTCGGGATGGCGGCCGATCGCCTCGTCGAGCAGCTCGACCATCATGAGCGCCGACGGACAGCCGCGGCCGTAGATCGGATTCGAGTGGTAGGCCGCGTCGCCGACCGCGACGAAGCCGGGCGCGAGCGGCCCCTCGTCGTCGACGAAGTGGCGGAGGCGATTTCGGAGCTGGCCCATGACGAGGACGGGCGTCGAGCGGCCGAAGATGGGCTCCGAGGTGCCGGGAGCGCGCCACGGCGCGATCGTGGGGAAGGCGCCCACGAAGCGCTCGAACTGCTCCGGATCGCCGAGGCGCTTCAACGCCGCGTCGTCGACCGGCGGACCGACGGTGATCGAGAACGTGCCGTGGTCGCCGGGGAAGATCGCCAGCTTCACCCAGCCGACGTCGCCCGCGACGAGCCCCGTGCCGCCGGTCGGCGGCTTGCCGTGCAGGAGGCGGTAGAAACGCGTGTAGTAGAGGATGCCGGTGTCGCTCGACTTCTCGCGTGGCCGCGCCGTGCCGAGTGCCTCCAGCCACTGCACGGCGCGCGAGCGCCGCCCGCTCGCATCGACGACGAGCGCTGCGGGGAGCACGCCGTCGTCGTCGAGACGCACGCCGCTCACCTGCGGACGGCTCCCGTCGCGGCCGATCGCCGTGAGACCCGCCGCGCCGACGCCCTCGCGCAACTCGACGGTCGGCAGGGCGCGCACGCTCTCGCGCAGTGCCCACTCGAACGTCGCACGGCGACAGGCGAGCAGCACCACGTCGTCGTCGCCGGGCGCGGGCGCCCACGTCATGCCGGGCGGCACGGTCTCGGCGAGCTGGATCTCGCGCACGCCCGCGGTGCGCAGGCGCTCGAGCACGTCCGGCATGTGCGCCAGGAGCACGAGCCGCAGCCGGGCGAGGAATGCGTGGGAATGGCGGAACTGCGGAACGCCAGGACGCTGCCACGATGCGAAGGCCGTCTCGGGTCCGTCGACCTCGGGACGGACGTCGCGCTCGAGCACGATCACGCGGTCGAAATGCCGCGCGAGCAGGCGGGCCGTCGCGAGCCCGGCGACGCTGCCGCCGAGCACGACGGCCGTGACCCCTCCATTCTCCGCCACCGCCGCAGGGTCCACGTGACGCCGAGGTCCGTCAAGGCACGAGGGGATCGCGCTGGACAGGGGCGGCGGGGGTACGCCATATGCCCCGCATGTCTCCCACCCACCGGCGCTACCTGATCCTCGACCAGGGCATCGGCGCCGGCGTCGTGAACCTCCTGCTCAATGCCGCGATCGCCTGGGCGACGTTCCGCGGTGCGACGACGGTGCCGCTGTGGGGCCAACAGAGCATCGGCGGCGACACGATCGGAACGACGTTCTTCCTGCCGTTCTTCACGACCCTCATCGCGAGCCGCATCGTGCGCAGCCAGGTGCGCAGCGGCCGCGTGCCGCCGCTCCCCTGGGCGGGTCCGTCGCTGCTGCGCCGGCTGCCGGCGAGCCTCGCGGGACGCGGCACGCTGCTCGGGATCGCGTGCATCGCCGTGGTCGGGATCCCAGCGACCTGGATGATGGGCGCGGCCGACGTCGGCCCGATGACGTTCGGCGGCTTCATCGCCTTCAAGGCGCTCTTCGCCGCCGTGCTGGGGATGGTCGTGACCCCCGTCATCGCGCGCATGGCGCTCGCCGACGCCGCCTGACGGCGGGGTATCGTCGGCCGCGCGCGTGCGCTAAGCGCAGGCCATGGACTACGCTCGTCTGGGTCGCACCGGCCTGCGCGTGAGCCGTCTCTGCCTCGGCACCATGAACTTCGGGCCGTACACCACCGAGCCCGACAGCCATGCGATCATGGACAAGGCGCTCGAGCTGGGCCTCAACTTCTTCGACACCGCGAACGTCTATGGCTGGAAGACCGGCGAAGGCGTCACCGAGCAGATCATCGGCCGCTGGCTCGCGCAGGGCGGAGGGCGGCGCGAGAAGGTCGTCCTCGCGACCAAGGTCTACGGGAAGATGGGCGGCGGTCCGAACGACCAGCGTCTGTCCGCGCGCCACGTCCGCGAGGCGTGCGAGGGCAGCCTGCGGCGCCTCAAGACCGATCACATCGATCTCTACCAGATGCACCACATCGATCGGGAGACGCCGTGGGACGAGGTCTGGCAGGCGATGGAGCTGCTCGTCCAGCAGGGCAAGGTCCTCTACGTGGGATCGAGCAACTTCGCGGGCTGGCAGATCGCGCAGGCGACGGAGGCGGCGGCGCGCCGGAATTTTCTCGGCCTCGTCTCCGAGCAGAGCCTCTACAACCTCACCATGCGCACGATCGAGCTAGAGGTGGTTCCGGCCTGCCGGGCGTACGGCATCGGGATCATCCCGTGGAGCCCGCTCGCGAGCGGCGCCCTCGGCGGCGTCCTCGGCGATCGCGGCAAGGGCCGGCGGTCACGCGACCTGGTCGCGCAGAAGCTCGAGAAGCACCGTCCGCAGATCGAAGCCTACGAGACGCTCTGCCGGCAGCTCGGCCACGAGCCCGCCGACGTCGCGCTCGCGTGGACGCTCCACAACCCCGTCGTGACCGCGCCCATCATCGGGCCCCGCACCATGGAGCAGCTCAGCGGAAGCCTGCGGGCGCTCGAGATCGTTCTCGACGAGGGCGTGCTGCGGCGTCTGGACGAGATCTGGCCGGGTCCCGGTGGCGAGGCGCCCGAAGCCTACGCATGGTGAGGCGAACGACGCGCGCATGATCCGTCTCGGTCCGCCGGCCGCCGTCTGCCGGGTCCTCACGTTCCGCGAGGGACTGCTCTCCGGCTTCGGTCACGACCTCGCGCTCGAGGTGACCCGCTTCGACCTGCGGATCGACGAGGCGCGGCGCGAGGTCGACGCGAGCTTCGATGCGGCCTCGCTCCGCGTCCGGCAGGTGCTGCGCGACGGGGCCGAGCTGCCGCCGACCACCCTCTCCGACGCCGACCGCCGCACGATCGAGGACAACGCCCGGCGCGACGTGCTGGACGCCAACCGCTACCCGGAGATCCGCTTCCGCTCGACGCGCGTCGTCGAGGTCGCGGACGGCTTCGACGTCGTCGGCCGCCTGACCCTGCACGGCGCGGAGCGCGAGGTCGCCGTACCGCTGCGGCGGTCGGGAGAGCGCTGGACGGCCGAGGTCCAGCTCCACCAGCCCGACTTCGGCATCCAGCCCTACAGCGCGCTGCTCGGGACGCTCAAGGTGAAGCCCGGCGTCGTCGTGCAGCTCTCGGTCCCCGATCCGCGCCGCGCGGCGGCGACCTGAACGGCCGAAGCGTCAGCGACACGACGCGGTCGCGATCTGCCGGAGCTGCTTGTCGAGCTGATCGCCGCCCGTGGTGGTCGACTTGCCGATGGACAGGCGCGCGACCTCGCACGCTTCGCCCTTCTGGCCGGCGTCGAGGAAGAGCTTCACCTGGGCGATGCGCGCTTCGTACCAGCCGGTGCCGCCGGTCGGGCTCGTCTCGACCACCTGCTTCCAGCGCGCGAGCGCGCCCGCACGATCGCCGAGCGCCGCCGCCGCCCGCGCGGCGCCGCGCATCGCCTCGGCCGAGGTCGGATCCTTCGCCAGCACCTCGTCGTAGCTCCGCCGCGCGTCGGCGGCGTTGCCGCCGCGCAGCTCGAGGTCGGCGAGCGCCACGCGGTCGGCGGTCTCACCGCCGCTCGCCACCAGAGCGCCGTAGACCTTGCGTGCGAGCGCGAGCGCCGCGCGTCGCTTCGCCTCGTCGGGGTCGTCGAGCTGCTTCTGGAGCGCGCGCCCGAGGTCGTCGAGCACGCGCCGGCGGTCGGCCTCGGGACCGGCGGCGAGGTACGCGTCGAGGTCACGCTCCGCGGCGTCGAGCTGCCCGAGCGCCACGCGCGCGACGAGGCGCCGTTGGACCGCCGTCGCGTGCCATTCCTTCGCGGCCGGGAACCGGGTCTCGTACTTGTCGAGGAACTCGACCACCGCCGCGGAGTCGGGTGGGCGCGCGTCTGCCGCGACGAGACCGCCCATGAGGGCCGCGCGCGCGACGGCCTGTTCGTCGGCGCCCTTGGCGGGCACGTCGCGCACGAAGGCGCGCAGGCGTTCGAGGAGCGCGCGGCGCTGCTCCGGCGGGGCGTCCTTGCCGGCCTTTACGAGCGCGCCCACCGCGCATTCGAGCGCGCCCAGGCGCGCGCGCGTCGCGAACGGACCGGCCGTGACGTGTGCGTACTCCGCCTCGGCCTTCGGACAGTCGCCGCGACTGCGCAAGAGCTCGCCCAGCTGGTAGCGCGCCTCGCCGACCGCGTCGTCCTTCGGGAAGCGCGTCGCAAAGGTCGTGAGTGCGTCCTCGTACGCGGCTGCGAGCGACGCGTCGCTCGCACGTGCGACGTCGAGCGCGCGGAAGCGGTAGTAGGCGGCGTCGCGCGCGCGCGCCGCATCCGGGAAGTCGCGCAGCAGCTCCTCGAACGCCTGGGCGGCCTCGCGCGTCTTCCCCGCGTTCATGAGGCAGCCGGCGTCGAGGTAGAGCAGCTCCGGCCGATAGCGCGCGCGCGTCGCGTCCTTCACCGCGCCGCCCGCGTCGGCGAGCGGCGCGACGTCTGCGCAGCGATTACGATCGATCGCGAGCTGGGCCAGGAGGAGAAGGCCGTAGCTCGACGTGACGCCGCTCGGGGTGCCGTTGCCGAGCTTGGTCGCGATCGTGCCGTCGACGCGCTTCGGCCAGTCGCCGCCGCGGGCCGCGAGACCGCGGGCGAGGGCCGTCGTGTCCTTCTCCAGCGCCGCGTTGCTCGCCACCTTCGGCAGCGCGTCGCCGAGCTGCGCGAGGAGCGTCTCGGGATCGTCGGGAGCCGGCTCCTTGCTCGCCTTGCCGCCCTGCCGTCGCGCCAGCTCGGCGAGCGCCGATCGCGCCTTGGCGGCAGTGCGCGGATCCTTCGCGGCGGCCTCGAGGTCGTCGCGCGCCTGCGCGTAGTTGCCGAGGTCCAGGAACGCGAGGCCGCGCCCGTACTGGCTCTCGGCGTACACCTCGGGAACCTCGTTCACGACCAGGAACTGCGAGAAGCCCTCGACCGCCTTGTCGAGGAGCTGATTCTTGCGGCGCTGGTCGGTCGTGAGCTGCGCGCCCTGATAGCGGACCCACGCCAGATGATAGGTGATGACCAGCGATGCGATCTCCGGGTCGCGCCAGCGCGATTCCTTGTAGAGCGCTTCGATGTCGCCGTCGCGCTCCATCACCTCGTCGCGCATGCGATCGAGCCGCTCCTGCAGGTCGTCCAGCGTCGAGGCGAGGGCCTTCTCCAGGTCGGGGAAGATCGCGGCGGCCTGCTCCTTCTGCCCGCGCTCGAGCAGGTCGTAGAACGCCTTCGCCCGGCGCTCGAGCTCGCCGAGGCTCTCGGCGCGCAGGGCGGCCGCGACCCCGAGGACGATCAGGGTCGCCAGGCAGAAGGCGCGGGCGATCACTCCGAGGCCAGGGCGAAGCCGGACGCGCCCGCCTCCTTGGCAAGCCCGAGCACGCGAACGACCTCGCCGAGCACGACCTGCCGGTCGCCGGCGAGGATCACGACCTTCTGCTTGGCGCGCGCGAGCGCGTCCTTGAGCGCGCTCACGACCGCCGCGTCGTCGCCCTCGACCGAGCGATCGCCGACGTAGATCTGCTTGCTCGGCGTCATGGTCACCATGACGCCCTGGGTCTCCTGGTTGTCCTCGGCGGTCTCGGGCAGGTTCACGTCGGCCGCGGGCTTCACCATGGCCGAGGTGGTGATCATGAAGATGATGAGGAGGACCAGGAATACGTCCGTCAGCGGCGTGACGTTGATCTCGGCGACGATCTGGCCGCGGCGATGGGCCTTACCGAACGCCATGCGCTCTCCGTCCGGCCATGAGCGCTTCCACGACCCGAGCGCTGCCGATCTGCAGGGCCGCGTCGATGCGTTCCACGCGCGCCTGGAAGTAGTTGTAGAGGACGACCGCGAGGATGCCGACCGCGAGCCCGAGCGCGGTTGCGATCAGCGCCTCGGAGATGCCGCCCGCGACGACGCCGAAGCCGCCGGTGCCGGCGATCGCCATGCTGTGGAACGAGCGGATGATGCCCATCACCGTACCGAACAGGCCGATGAACGGCGCCGACGATCCGATCGTGCCGAGGATCCAGAGATAGGATCCGGCCTCCTGGGCCTCCTCGAACTGGCGTTCGTCGGCGATCCGCTCGAGCTCGGTCCGTTCGAGCCCCGGCTCGGCCAGGATGTCGGCGAAGACGCGTCGCGCAGCGGTGGCGGGGGCCTGCGCCAGCGTCGCGATCGCGTTCTTCGCGTCGCCGTTGGCGAGCGTCGGCGCAATGCGCGCCGCGAGCGCGGGCGCCGCGGCGAGCGCGCCGCGCAGCGCCCAGGCGCGTTCGAGCGCGACGGCCACCACGATGACCGAGCAGATGAGCAGGGGATAGGTCGAGATCGCGCCCTGCTGGATCAAGGTCCAGAAGCTGAGGTCCACGGGGTTGACGGCGTTCTCCATTACGGTGCTCCTCGTAGCATAGTCGTTACCGGCCGCGTGCGACGCGGCCCACCTCTTTCTCCCACTGCGACCCGAATGCCAGCACGAGCACGTTGCGCACCAGCGCCGCGTCCTCGCCCAGCGCGACGTCCGTGCCGCCGCCCTGCTTCGAGATCTCGTGGAAGCTCTGCTGCAGCTCCTTGTAGAACTCGGGCAGCGGCGAGATCTCCTTCGGCTCCTCGCCGTAGAGCCAGCGATTGAGCTTGCGCTCGTGCTCGGCGTGGAGCGGATAGCTGACGTCGATCGTGCTCACGTAGCCGTTGCGCGCGCGCCAGTCGGCGATGAGGTTCCGGATGGCGGGGAGATCTTCGTCGTGCGGCGGTGAGCTGCCGACGATGATGATCACCTTCTTGGCATCGGGGCGCCACTTGAGCTGCTTCATCGCCGTCTCGAGCCCTTCCTTCACGGCTTCCTTCCAGTCGCCGCCGCCCTCGGCGACGATGCCGCCGAGGAAGGACTGCACCTTCGAGGCGTTGTAGGTGAGGTCGCTCCACTTCACGAGGAAATCCTCGCTCTGCCGCGGTGCGGTCGCGACCTTGTCGTCGGTGCGGTCGCGATAGGCGACGGCGCCGATGCGCGCCGTCGGGACGAGGCGCTGCATGGTGCGCACCAGGTCCTGCAGGCGGCGCTTCAGGTCGTCGATGATGTTCTGCATGCTGCCGGTCGAGTCGACGACGATGGCGACGTCGAGGCCGACCTTGCGGAGCCCCCCGACGTATTTTCCGAACGAGCTGCCGAGCGACCAGCCGAGACCACCGCCTCCGCCGCCGAGGCCGATGCCGCCCGAGCCCGCGCCCGCCGCCGCGAGGCGCGCGCCGAGATCGGTGCCGGCGCCGATCGGCTTCACGGGTCGGGCGAACTGGATGACGGGCGCGTTGGTCGACGTCGCCGTCTTGGGCTTCGCCGGCTGCGGGACGAGGATGCGCTCGGCTTCGCGCGGCGCCAGCAATGCGGTCAGCTCCTGCTCGGAGTTCGGCTCCTGCGGCCGCACGAGGTCCGGGATGTCCTCGAGCGAGAAGATCTCGCGCCGCTGCTGTTCGCCGAGGCCGGGACCGCCGCCGCTGCCGATGCCGAAGCCCGGACCGACGCCGATGCCGAACCCGCCGCCGAGCCCCGTCACGTCGAAGATCACGAGCGCGACGAAGACGACGTGGAGGAGGATCGAGACCAGGAGCGCGACGGCGCTGCGGGCGGCCCGGGGATGGAAGGACGAGACCGGAGGAGGGGGGGGCGACATCGAGGCGGGACCGATGGGGTCTACGGACGGTGCCGAAACCTGTCAACCTCGCCGCGGTGCCATCGATCACCAGCGCAGCTTCGTGCGCAGCTCCCGCGCCTGGGCACGGCTGACGGCGACCTCGCTTGCCGCGCCGTCCTTCATGACGAGCTTGTAGCGACCACCGAACCAGGGGACGATCTCGCGCACCTGGCGCATGTTCACGAGGCTCGCCTTGTGGGCCCGGAAGAACGCGTCGGGGTCGAGGCGCTCCTCGAGCTCGCGCAGCGTGAGGTTGGTCATGTAGGCGCGCTCGGCCGTGTGCGCGTAGACCAGGCGATACTCGACGCCGAACCACAGGACGTCTTCCACCGGGAGCAGCAGGATGCGCTTACCCGCGTGCACCGGCACCTGCCGCACGTGGTCCTTGCGGCTGTCCTCGAGGCGCTTCAGCACCGCTTCGACGTCGAGCCCGGGCGTGCCGTGATCGAGGCGCGTCCGGACGCGGCCCACCGCTTCTTCGACGCGCGCGCGGGCGAACGGCTTCAGGAGGTAGTCGACCGCCTGGACCTCGAAGGCGCGGATCGCGTACTCGTCGTAGGCCGTCGCGAACACCACCTGCGGCGCGGGGCGCGAGAGCGACTTCAGCACGTCGAAGCCGTCCATGCCGGGCATCTGGACGTCGAGGAACACCAGGTCCGGCTGGTCCTGCTCGATGCGTTCGACGGCCTCGACGCCGTTGATCGCCTGCCCGATCACCTCCACCCCGTCGACCTTGGCGAGAAACCCGATGAGGCGATCGCGCGCGAGCTTCTCGTCGTCGACGACGAGCGTGCGGATCGATGTCATGCCGCCTGGCGTGGCAGGGCGTCGCGCGTGGGCAGGCGCAAGCACACGCGAGTGCCGCCGCCGGGCGTGCTCGTGATCTCGGGCAGGTGCGACGGCCCATAGAGGCGCTCGAGGCGGGCGCGCAGGTTGCGCAGGCCGACGCCGCGGTCGTACACCGAATCGAGCACCGAGGACGACATGCCGAGCCCGTCGTCGCCGATGACGAGCGTCAGCATCTCGTCTTCGACCAGCGCGTCGATGCGCAGCGTGCCGGGCCCGACCTTGCGCGAGAGGCCGTGCTTCACCGCGTTCTCGACCAGGGGCTGCAGGATCAGGTTCGGAATCAGGCGCCGCAGGCTCCGCGGATCGACGCGCGTCTCGACCCGCAGCCGTTCGTCGAACCGCGCGCGCTCGATCTCGAGGTAGGCCGTCGTCATCTGGAGCTCGTCCGCGAGCGGCACGAACTCCTGCTCGGCGCGGTGCAGGAGGTAGCGGAAGATCTCGGCCAGCCGCTCGACGCACGCCTCGGCCTTGGCGGGGTCGACGTGGATCAGCTGCGCGATCGAGTTGAGACTGTTGAACAGGAAGTGCGGATTGATCTGCGCCCGCAGGGCGGCGAGCTGTGCGGTCGCGGCGAGCTCGGTCAGCTCCTGCGCCCGGGTCTGCAGCGTCTCCATACGCCGCCAGACGAGGTGATAGCCGATGACCGACGAGATGACGGTGGGCACGATCGGCATGAGGGCGTACATGCGGACGCCAGCCTGCCGCATCGCCGGGGTGATGAGGATGTGCTCCTCCGCTCCGGTGGGGCTGCCGAAGAGCGGCGGCGCGCCCAGGAGGTACGCCACCGTCGATGCGACCACCACCGACAGCGCGCCGAAGGCGATCGTCGCGGCCACGACCTCGAGCGTCACCTGGGCAGCGAAGGACGGCCGTGAGAGCGCCGGGAAGATCCATCGCTGCAGCGCGTAGGCGACGGACGCGAAGACGAGCGCGCACACGAAGAAGGTGAGCGGGGCGGCCGCCGTCTTCCACAGGAAGAGGTGGAGGAGGCCCAGGTGGAGGCCCACGGCCGCGCCCATGGCGAGCACGACCTGGAACATGCGATCTCGAAGGAACGGTCGCTTCATGACGATGTCGGCCGAGACCATGGCGCCGATGCTACCGCAGGCCGGGCCTCACCGACTACGGTTGCGCGCCGGGCGCCCGCGCGCGAGCAGTTTCGCCCGAACGGTCGGCCGGGGGTTGCAGGCCGGCTACTCCGGGGCCCGAACGGTCGCGCTCCGCGGGGCCGACAGGCGGCCCCGCGGAGCCCGTCACCCGGCGCGGAGGGAGATCTGCGCCAGGAAGGTCAGGTCGATGAGACCGCGCCCAGCCTCGGTGCTGCCGAGCGTCTGGGCGCCGGGTGCCGGTCGCGTGGGCACGCCAGCTCGTGCCGGCGGAGCTGTGTCTCGGCCGCTTCCCACCCATCGGCGGCCCCTTCGAGCGCCACGCCGCAGGCGGCACAGGTGCCATAGGCCCGACGCCGTCGCGGGACGCGCCTGTGCAGGAAGCGCACGTTCCCGCGTACCGTCTGCAACCAGCTACCCGTCATGCCGTCTTTCCGGAGCAAGACGGGTGCCACGGGATTGCGCACGGAACCGCCGCCGCGGCGTCGCGCGGTGTTGACGCCGTGTCCACGATCGTGGACGCGGAAGCTACTTCGGGCGCTCGATGCCGAGGGCGCGGATCAGGTTGTAGACGTGCGAGCGCGCGAGGTCGAGACGGCGGGCGGCCTCGATCACGCTCCATCCAGATTCGTCCAGCGTGTCGCGGAGCAGCTTCACGTGGAAGCGCCGCGTCGCCTCCTGGAACGTCAGCTGTCCGTTGTGCTCGGTCCCGTTCGATCCCGTCTCGGGGAAGAAGTGGCCGCGCTCGACCCAGCGCGCGCCGGTCGCCGCGGCGCGGATGGTGGCGGCTTCGACGCTGTGCGCGAGCTGGCGCACGTTGCCGGGCCACTCCGCGGCCTCGAGCGCCCGCTGGGCGTACGGCGAGATGCCGACGTGCGGCAGCCGATGCCGCTCGCTCGCCTGGGCGCAGAAGTACTGGGCGAGCGCGCCGATGTCGTCCCGCCGCTCGGCGAGGCTCGGCACGTGGATCGGCAGCACGTGCAGCCGGTAGAAGAGATCCTCGCGGAAGCGGTGCTCGGCCATCGCGGCGGCGAGATCCGTGTTGGTCGCGGCGATGATGCGGACGTCGGCGCGGATGGACCGCGCGGCCCCCAGCGGAAAGTATTCCCCCGATTGCAGGAGCTGCAGGAGCTTCGCCTGCGCCGGCAGCGAGAGGTCGCCGACCTCGTCGAGCAGGAGCGTCCCCTGCGTGGCGGCGGCGAGCTTGCCCTCGATCCGCTTGGTCGCCGTCGAGTGGGCGCCGGGCATGGCCCCGAACAGCTCGCTCTCGATCAGGTTGTCCGGGAGCGCGGCGCAGTTGAGCTCGATGAACGGACCCGACGCCCGCAGGCTGTTGTCGTGGATCACGCGCGCGAGCTGGCTCTTGCCGGTTCCGGTCTCGCCCGTGAGCAGGATGGACAGCTCGAGCGGCGCCACGAGGGCCACCTGCTGGAGGACCCTGGCGAGCGCGGCGCTGCGCCCGATCACGCCGTCGGCGCGCAGGCGCAGGCGAGCCGCGCGCGTGGCGTCGGTGTCGATCCGCCGCCGCTCCTGCGTGAGCAGTCGGTCCGCCAGCGGCGCCAGGTGGCGCGCGAACACCTCGGCGTTCGATCGATCCTCCTCCGTGAAGGTCCCGGGCTCGGTGCGGCCCTGCAGGTAGAGCACACCCAGGCGCGGATCACGGCCGATCGGCGCGCACAGCACCGACTCGATGCGGCTGGCGCGGACGCTCCCGCGCTCGCGGAAGCGCGGGTCGAGGAGGGCCGACGCCGTCATGATCGTCTCGCCGGTCTCGAGCGCCTGCGCCACGATCCCCTGCGAGATGCTGGCTCGCACCTGGGCGAGCTCCCCCTCCGAGAAACCGTGCTGCATCCACCACCCCTCGCCCGCGGGATCATGGTCGACGTCGTCGACCTGCAGGTAGCCGAGGCGTGCGCCGGTCACCTCGACGATGAGCGCGAGGGCCTCGCGAAGAAAGGGCTCGAGCTCCTGTGCGTCGCCCAGCCGCAAGAGTCGAAGATAGAGGTCACGCTCCCGTCTGACTTGAAGCTCTGACTCCTCGGACATGCGCAGGTACTAGCACTCCTGCGTCGTCCCGTAGAAGCGCCCTCGGCGGGGTGTCCCCGGGGGGTCAGGCACCCCGCCGGGGGCGGAACTTCGGCAGGGTCACCTCGGGGGTCACGTCGTCGAACGTGACCTCGACCGGGAGGCCGATCCGGACCTCCCGGACGGGGCAGTCGACCACGTTCGACAGCATGCGGACGCCCTCCTCGAGCGCGACGACGACCACGGCGTACGGGACCTCCGCGGCGAAGCCCGGGTGATTCGCCTGGTGCATGACGGCCACGCTGAAGACCTCGCCACGCCCCGATACGGGAACCCATTCGCTCTCGCGCCCGAGGCACCGGCTGCACACGGCCCGTGCCGGAAATCGCATCGTGTGGCACGTGCCACAGCGCTGGACGACCAGCTCGTGGCGACGCGCGGCGGCGAAGAAGGGCGCCATCTCGGGCGAGATCTGCGGCAGGGGCTTCGCAGGAGGGCTGGCGGAGGGGGTGGTCACGCGGGCAGCCTCGAGAGGACGAGCGTCGAGTGGGTCGAGAGCACGCCCCCGTTGCCGGACACGAGCGCCACGTCGTGCTTCGGCACCTGGCGGTCGCCGCCCTCACCGCGGAGCTGGATCACCGCCTCGGAGATCGGCGTCATGCCCCACATGTAGAAGCTCGAGAGCTGCCCTCCGCCGGTGTTGAGCGCGAGCTTGCCGCCGGGGCCGGTCACGTGCTCGGCGACGAATGGTCCCCCCTCGCCCTTCTTGCAGAAGCCGTAGTCCTCGAGCGTGACGAGCACGGTGAACGTGTAGCAGTCGTAGAGCTCCACGACGTCGACGTCGGCGAGCGTGATGCCCGCCATGGAGAATGCCGGTTCCTTCGCGATGACGGCGCCCGACGCGAGCGTGTCGGCCGCGTCGCCGCCGAGGTGCCCCTGGCCCATGCCCCAGACGTAGACGGGTGGTTTCTTCGCGTTGCGCGCCCGCTCGGCGCTCGTCACGATCACCGCGAGGCCGCCGTTCGACACCAGGCAGCAGTCGAAGAGGTGGAACGGCTCGACGACCCATCGCGACCGCCGGTAGTCCTCGAGCGACAGCGGTTGATCGTGGAGCTGTGCCGCGGGATTGCGATTCGCCCACTTGCGCTGCGCGACGGCGACCATGCCGAGGTGATCCTGGGTCGTGCCGTAGAGGTGCATGTGCCGTTTGGCGACGAGCGCGTACATCGCGTTCACGCCGAAGAAGCCGTAGGCGGCCTCCCACCCGCGCGCGAACGCATACGCCGCGCCCGTCGACTGTTTTTCCCCCTTCGGCGCCGGCGGCTTCAGCGGCGCATCCGAAAAGACGCACACGACCGTCGTGCACAGGCCCGCCGCGATCGCCTGGGCCGCGTGCTGGATCATGGCGGCGGCGGTGGCGCCGCCGAGGTTCATCGTCGCGGAGAGGCGCAGGTTGTGGAGCCCCATCGCCTGCTGGAGCTGGAAGGAGCCCATGCCCATGTCACCCCAGGTGAGCCCCGGGTTGAGGAGGAGGCCGTCCAGATCCGAGCGCTGGAGACCGGCGTCGTCGAGCGCCGTGCGCACGGCGTCGACCGCGAAGCCGACCGCGCCCTGTCCGTACACCTTGCCCTGTGGCGTGATGCCGAGGCCGGCGATCGCGGCGCTGCCACGCAGCGGATGGGCGGACATGCGGTGGGTCTACGAAAGGCCCCACGGCGGTGCAAGCGCCGTTGCACCCCGGGCGCGGTATGACTACGAATTCGTCCGCGGTGTCCGACGATCCCCGCCGGCTGCGCCTTCTCTACGAGCTCGGCTGCGCCTTCGCGGCGCGTCGCGAGCTCGACGATCTGGTGTCGCTCGTGGTCGAGCGCTGTCGCGAGGTGCTCGACGCCGAGGGCGCCGCCGTCCTGCTCCTCGATGCGTCCCGGCAGGAGCTCCACTTTCCCTACGTCGCCGAGGAGGACCCGGTGGTGGCGGAGCGCCTGCGCGGTCTGCGCTTTCCCGCCAGCCAGGGGATCGCCGGCGCCGTTCTCGAGAGCGGCACCGCGATGCGCGTCGACGATTGCGCAGCCGACGCGCGCTTCTGTGGCGACGTGGACGCCGGCAGCGGCCTCACGACGCGCAACCTCGTCTGCGCGCCGCTGGCAGGGCAGGGTGGTCGGCTCGGCATCCTCGAGGTCGTGAACAAGCGCGGCGGGGGATCGTTCAGTGCCGAGGACCTCGACTTCCTCGCCGCGCTCGCGGGCAGCGTCGCCGTCGCGATCGAGCACGCGCAGCTCTGGACCCGGCTGCGCGCCTCCGCCGATCGCCTGCGCGCGCAGGTCGGCGTCTTCCGGCGCGACCAGGCGCGCAAGGACCGCTTCGACGACATGGTCGGCACCGGCCCGGCCATGGCCGAAGTCTTCCGGCTGATGCAGAGCGCGGCGACGTCGCCCATCCCGGTGTTGATCGAGGGCGAGACGGGCACGGGCAAAGAGCTGGTCGCCCGCAACCTGCACGCGGCGAGCGCGCGCGCCGGCGAGCCGTTCGTCGCCGTCAACTGCGCCGCACTGCCGGAAGCGCTCCTGGAGAGCGAGCTCTTCGGGCACCGCCGGGGCGCCTTCACCGGCGCCACGCACGATCAGGTCGGGCTCTTCGAAGCCGCCTCCGGGGGCACGATCCTGCTCGACGAGGTCGGCGAGCTGCCCCTCGGAATGCAGGCGAAGCTGCTGCGCGTCCTGGAGGCGGGCGAGGTCCTCCCGGTCGGCGAGCGACAGCCCCGAAAGATCGACGTGCGGATCCTGTCTGCGACCAATCGCGACCTCGCCGCCGAGGTCGAGGCCAAGCGTTTCCGGGAGGACCTCTACTACCGTCTCGCCGCCTTCCCGATCCGCGTGCCGCCGCTCCGCGCGCGTCGAGACGACATCGCGCAGCTCGTGGACCGCTTCCTCGCCGAAGAGGCTGCGCGCCACCACAAACGGATCCCCGGCGTCGAGCCGGGCGCGCTCGAGCGCCTGGTCGCGTACCGGTGGCCGGGCAACGTGCGCGAGCTGCGCAACGAGATCGCGCGCGCCGTCGCCCTCGCGAGCGATGGCGAGCGTCTGGGTCTCGCCCACTTCTCGCCGAAGCTCGGTACGGCGGTGGCCGCCGCCGAGGAACCGGCGGTCGCCGCGCTCGGAATCACCGATCTGCGCGAGGCCCGAGACGCGTTCGAGGCCTCGTTCCTCGCGCGTGCCCTGCGCGACCACGACGGCAACGTGTCGCGCAGCGCCAAGGCGCTCGGCATCTCCCGCGTCGCGCTGCAGAAGAAGATGAAGGAGTTCGGGCTGCGCTAGGAGGCCGGGCGCTTCAGGATCGAGAAGTGCCGCCGCAGGAGCTCGGCCTGGTCCTGGACCGAAGCCGTGCGCCGCGCCTGCATGAGCACGTCGAACAGCTCGCGGTCGCCGGCCTCCTCCCAACCGCCCTCCTCGTGCATCGCGTCCAGGATCTCGTGCACGACGCGCGGGATGTCGCGCTGCGGAATCACGAGGTCGCCGCGCCCGAGCGTGCCGCTCCAATTCGACGCATACGGTCGAAGCACGGAGAGGATCCGCTCGGTGAGCGAGCGATCGGCCCGCATCCGATCCACGCGGGCATTAAAGCACGCGCGCACCGCAGCGGCGAGCGACCCCGTTTGCGGTCAGGCGACGCGCACGGTACGAATCGGTTACGCGGAGGAGGGGGTGATGGCGAGTACCTTCCAGCCGACGACGGCCGTTGCAGCCGTCCAGGGTCTGCCGCAGGTGTTCGATCCGAGCGCCGCGGAGGGCGTGGAGGCGATCGTGCTCTTCGACCTCACCGGATCGGAGCCCGGGCAGTGGACCGCGATGATCCACGACCAGACCTGCCGCGTGACGCCGGGGCGCACGGTGGAGCCGACCGTCACGCTCACGATGGACTCCGATCTCTGGCTCGCCATCGCGCGGGGTGAGAAGAGCGGCCGCGACGCGTTCATGAACGGGGAGTATCAGGTGAGCGGCGACGCGATGTTCATGATGCGCTTCGGGAAGCTCTTTCCCGTACGCGGCTGAGCTCAGCGGCACGACGCCGGCGGCACCAGCGCGTTCGCGCAGATCGCCCGCGCGAGATCGCTCGCGATGATCGCGTGGCCTTCGGGGCCCCAGTGCGGGTCGCCGGGGACGCGGAAGCGCTTGCCCTGGCCCCGGAGATCCCCCAGCGTCCGCCCCGCGTTGACGAACACGCCGCCGTCCTCGCGCGCCACGCCGGCCAGCACGGGCTCGAGTTGCGCCGAGTCGTCCTCGATGTTGAGCAGCACGAACCGCGCGCCGTTCGCCTGCGCCTCGGCGGCGAAGCGACGCAGGAGCGCGCGCGTCGTCGTCCACGCAGGCCCGGTCGGGGCATAGAGGCGAAGGGCCTCGAGCTGCAGCAGGATCTGCCAGGTCCATCGCAGCAGGACGCTCCGATCGAGCAGCCTCCAGGGCTGCGGAGGCGCCACCGACGCCGCGTAGACGTCGGGGGTCGGAACCGGGACGCCCGTGAGGCGCAGCTCGCCGCCGTCGATCACGAAGCGGGGCTTCGCGAAGAAGCGGAAGTCGTCGAGGTTTCGCTGGATGTGGTAGTACGCGAAGCCCACGACGACGACGTCGGGGTCGAACGGGACGCCGTCGCGCTCGTAGCGCAGGAGCATCTGATCGGTACCGTAGCCGTGGACGCCGAAGTTGAGGACGTCGGCATCGGCGAGGAGGTCCTGCAGGCGCGCGCTGTAGGTCTGACCGTCCTCGACCTCGGCGCCGAACGTCTGCGAGCACCCGAAGACGGCGATGCGCGCGCGGCCCGGCGGGCGCTCGCGCGGCACGGTCGCCTCGCCACGGAGCCCGTCGGCGTTCGTGTGGATCGTGACGTCGAAGGCGCCCGCCCGCACGCGGCGCCGCGCGAGGTCCGGAATCGGCGACCAACCGAGGTCCGCGTCGGGGCGATCGAAGCCGAGCTCGTCGCCGCGATCCCTTCCATGCCGGCTCGCCCGGCGCTCGAACCAGCGCAGGCGGTTCTGATCCTGGTCGCCCAGGCCGACGTGCGGCAGCGCCGCGCGGGCGTGCGGCGAGAGCCGCATGCGGATCGCGACCTCGGCGATGGCGAGCCCGACCGCCAGCGAGCACACGGCGAGCGCGAGCTCCGCCCAGGGCGGTCGCGTACCGGGCCGCATGGGCGCCGCCCATAGCAGGCGGCTCGCGAGTCCGCGAACCTCGCCTAGGTCCGCACCGCGCCGATCCGCTCGTCGAACGCGAGCTCGAGCGACTCGAGATGGCGGATGTAGTCGACCGGCAGGTCGTACCGCCGCGCGCCGTCGAGGAGGAGGTCCAGATAGCGCGCCGACGGCTTGCGGCCGGCGACGGCGATCGTCGAGCGATACGTGAAGCCCGGAACGACGCGCGCGTCGAGCCGCACCTCCACGGACTCCCGGTAGTAGAGGCGCGGGACACCTTCGGTCGCATCGAGGCGCTCCGCGTCCCGGACGGTGAGCAGATACGCCACGCCGTGCGTGCGCGCGGCGCCGTGCGCGGCGAGGTTCGCGACCGCACGCTCGCCCGGGCCGACCGGGATGTCGAAGGTGAGCCGATAGCCGTCGATGAACGCACGCGCCGTTTCGAGCGGGCGCATCTCGCGCCGCTCGAGGAACGTGCCCGGGCTCATGTTGCTGCCGTAGGCGAAGTACCAGACCTGGGCATCGTCCATCGGCGGGCGAATCTGCCACGCGGTTGAAGCTCATCCCAGCCGGGCATTTGGTGCGTGCGCGTGCGAATGCGAAAGATCGTGGACGGAGTCTTGTGGCGGATATCGCACCGTGGCAGCATCGCGCGCCCGCGGGTGATGGACCGAATGAAGAACGCAAGCACCGTCCTCCTTTGGGCCGCCCTCACCGCGCTCGCGGGACGCGCCTCGGCGATTCCGCCCCCGCTCGGCGCTCTCACCCAGCTCTCCGGCCTCGACGCCTGCATCTCCGACGATGGCACGGGCGGCGCCTGCACCGACGGCAACGCCCTCGCCGCCGACGGCTACGGCGTGATTGCCCTCAGCCCCGACGGCAAGAACGTGTACAGCGCATCCCAGCATGGCGTGGCCGTCCTGTCGCGCGACCCGGCGAGCGGCGTCCTCACACAGCTACCGGGTAGCGCCGGTTGCGTCGCAGAGGACCCGATGGCGACGCCTGGCTGCACGGCCGGCAGAGGCCTGGAGGGCGCGACCAGCGTGGCGGTCAGCGCCGACGGTCGGAACGTCTACCTCACTGGCCAGAACAGCGATTCGGTCGCGGCGTTCTCGCGCGACACGTCGACCGGCGCGCTGACACAGCTTCCCGGGACCAGCGGCTGCATCAGCGAGGATGGCTTCGATCACCCCGGAGGCACAGCGGGAAGCTGCGTCGACGGCAGGGGGCTCAGCGGTGTTCGTTCGGTGCAGGTCAGCGCCGACGGCGCGAACGTCTACGTCGCCTCGTCCTTCGGCAACTCGATCGCCGCGTTCTCGCGCGACGCATCGACCGGCGCGCTGACCCAGCTTTCCGGCACCGACGGCTGCGTCAGCGAAGATGGCTTCGACCACACCGGCGGCACGGCGGGGAGCTGTGCCGACGGCGTCGCGCTCGCCGGTCCCCGGCAGATCACGCTCAGCCCCGACGACAAGTTCGCGTACGTCGCCTCGAACAACAACGGCGCGATCGCGATCTTCTCGCGCGACGCTCCGCTCGGCGCGCTCACGCAGCTCCCCGGCACCGCCGGCTGCGTCAGCGCGAGCGGCAGCGGCGGAGCATGTTCCGAAGGCAACGGTCTCACCTTCGTAGCCCACGTCGGGATCAGCCCCGATGGCGCCAACGCATACGTGGCCTCCGGGGGAGGCTCCGGTACGGTCACGATCTTCGCCCGCGACCCGGCAGCCGGTACGCTGACGCAGCTCGCCGGTCCCGCCGGCTGCATCGCCGAAGCGCCGGCGCCGCCGGGATGCGCGACGGGGAAGGCGCTCGCTCGCGCGAACTGGGCCGTGGTCTCCCCCGACGGGCTGAGCGTCTACGTCGTCTCGATCGATCCAGTCAGCGCCGTGGCCGTATTCTCCCGCGATCCCGCCGACGGCAAGATCTCGCAACTCCCGGGTACCGCCGGCTGTGTCAGCGAGACTGGAACGGGCGGGCAGTGCGCCGACGGGGTCGCTCTGATCGCCGTGTCATCCCTCGTCGTGAGTGCCGACAACGCAACCGCCTACACCCGGGCGGATGGCAGCAGTGCGGTGTCGGCGTTCTCCCGGGAGGTCGCGCCGATCTGCGCGAACGTATCCTCGCTCGTCCCGAACGGGACGCGCACGATGATCGCGTTGTCGTGCAACGACCCCAACGGGGATCCCATCACGCGCTCGATCGTGGCCGCCCCCATGCACGGCACCCTCGAATCGATCGACGAGGCGTCGGGAGCCGTCGCGTACACGCCGGCTGCCGGATTCGACGGCGACGACTCGTTCACGTTCGCGGCCACGGACGGGAGTGCGAGCTCGGCAACCGCGACCGCCTCGCTCACCGTCGCCTGCCCGGCGATCGGCGCGGACGGCGCGCTGTGCGTGCTGCGCGGCTACCCGCCGGCGGCGTGCAAGAGCGACAGCATTCCGGCGGCGATCGGGGCTCGCGTCGACGCCGCGCGGACCGTGCTCGAGAAGGCGCAGGCTGCGGCCGCCGCGAAGGCGCGGAAGCGCCTGCTCGCGAAGTCGCGCGGCAAGCTGAAGAAGGCCGCGAAGTCGGCGCGCAAGGCGGGTCGCAAGGGTTCCATCGGCCCCGACTGCGCCACGGCGATCGACCAGCTGCTCAAGGACGCCGCGAGCCGCGCCCGTTGATCGACGCCTACGCGGGGCGGTGCTCGGTTCCCTCGCCGCGCGTGATGAAGAGCGCCTCGCTCGGCGCGTGCACGATCGCCGAGTGCCAGACGCCGCGCGGGATGATGAACGCGGATCGTCCCCGGAGCTCGACCGTCCGCTCGTCCCGTCCCATCTCCAGAACGAGGTCCATCGCGCCCGAGAACTGACACACGATCTCGTCGCCCGCCGGGTGCATCTCCCAATGGTTCCATTTACCCGGCTCGAAGCGATACGCCGTGACGAGTCGGCCCCGGTGCAGGTCGCTTCGTCGATCGATCGTCGCCCAGAAGTCGGGGCCCACGGGGACGGGCACGGCCTCCGGCCCGTCGGCGAGATGGACGTAGGTGTCGACGATGTCGAACGCGCTCGCACCCATGGTGGCTCCTCCTAGCCCTTGACCATCGCGTCGTACCGCCGCTGCATCTCGGCGGCCGACACGTTCTCCTTGGGGGTCGACACCATCCACTGGTGCCCGAACGGATCCTCGATCGTGCCCGACCGCTCACCGTAGAACTGGTCCGCGACCGGACGGATCACCTTCGCGCCGGCGGCGACGGCCTGCTTCACGACCGCGTCCGAGTCGCCGACGTGGAGGTGCAGCTTCACCGGCGAGCCACCCAGCGTCTGCGGGCTGAGGGCGCCGAAGTCGGGGAACTCGTCGGCGAGCATCAGCACCGTGTCGCCGATCTTGATCTCGGCGTGCCCGATCCGGCCGCTTCCGGGCTCGGCGAGGCGCATCGTCTCGGTGGCGCCGAAGGCCTGCTTGTAGAAGTCGATGGCGCGCGCGGCGCCCTTGCAGCAGAGGTACGTGGTCACGCGGGGGGTGGTCGTCATGGCGTCCTTTCTTCTCACGTCATGCGGGGGTGGCTTCGATCACGCTCATCGTGGCCTGCGTCGGCACGACCCGGGTGACGTGGAACCCGGCGCCCTCGATCACCTGACGGAACTCGGTCTCGGTGCGCTCGCGCCCGCCGGTCACCACCATCATGTTGAGGTCGCTCGACGCGAGCATGGCGTGGAACGGCGTCGAGCCCATCCGTTCGGGGACGATCGGCTCGACGACGAGCAGGCGCGATCGCTCGTGTGCCGACTTCCGGACCGTTCGCAGAAGGGCGATGCTGCGCTCGTCGTCCCAGTCGTGGATCACGCTCTTCACGAGGTAGGCGTCGGCAGGTGGGGGCGTGTCCTCGAAGAAGCTTCCGGCGACGAACTCGCAGCGGTCGGCGATGCCCGTCTTCCGGAAGAGGGCGAGGGCACCGTCGCGGCAGTGCGGCAGGTCGAAGACGGCGCCGCGCAGCTCGGGGTTCGCCTTCAGGATCGGCGGCAGCAGCGCACCGTAGCCGCCGCCGACGTCGACGATCGTGCGGAACCCGGAGAAGTCGTATGCGGCGGCGACGGCCGGTGCGAGATGGCGCGTCAGCTGCGCCATGGACTGGTTGAAGACGGCTCCCGCTTCGCCGTCGGCGACGATGCCGTCGAACGCGCCGACGCCGTTCTGCTTCGGCACCGAGTCGCCGGTCCGCACGCAGTCGACGAGGCGTCCCCACGACGCCCACACGCGCTCGCCGGCGACCATCATCACCCAGGCGCGGACCGAGTCGGGCGTGTCGGAGCGCAGGCACGCGCCGAGCGGCGTCAGCGCGAAGGCGCCGTCGTCGGTCTGCGTACACACCTCGAGCACGGTGAGGGCGCGCAGGAGCCGGTGCAGCGCGCCGGGGTTCGCCCCCACGGCGCGCGCCACGTCGGCGCTCTGCTTGGGGCCGTCGGCGAGCACGTCGGCGACGCCGAGCTCGGCGGCCACGTGCAGGGCCTGGGGCACCCAGTAGCTCGTCACCATGCGGGAGATCTGGAAGGGCAGGGGAATCGCGGGAGCGCTCTGCTGCGACATGGATCCTCCGTTCAGCGGGCGAAGATCGCCGTGGGGCCGGTCGGCGTGGGCTCGACGTCGATGCGCGTGAAGCCCGCGTCGCCGAGCCAGCGCCGGTAGTCCGACTCGCGCCAGGTGGCGCCCTCGGGCGTGCCGATCAGCATCTGGAGATGGAAGAGGAGCGCGAAGGGCGGCCCGCTGCGATCCTCGTTCACGACGAAATCGACGACGATGAGCGTACCGCCGGGTGCGAGCGCGCGCCGCAGGCGGCGGAACGCGGCGGCGTTCTGCTCGGGGCTCAAGCCGTGGGCGATGTGCGAGTAGATCGCGAGGTCGTAGATGCCGGCGCCGAAGTCCACCTCGTGGAGGTCGCCGTCGCGGGTCTCGAACCGCTCACCCACGCCCATCTTGCCGACGTAGTCGCGCGCGATGCGGTTCACGTTCGCCCAGTCGACCTGCGTCGATCGCGCCTGCGGGTTCGCCGTCAGCAGCGCCGCCGAGTAGACGCCCGCGCCACCGCCCACGTCGAGCATCCGTACGGGTCCGAGCGACGCGAAGCCGAGACGCGCGCCCACGTGCTGCGCCACGGGCCACGCCGCGGGGATCAGCGCCACGACGAGCTTGTCCCAGAAGGGCGCTTCGGCGAGCACGAGCGGCTCGGCGCGCCGGCCCCGCTTCACGATGTCGGGCAGCGCCGTCCACAGGGCGAGCTCGCCATCGGGGCCGAGCAGGCGCGTCGCCCACGCGCCGAGATACGCGGGCTTCCCCTCGACGAGATAGAAGCTCGACTCGCGCGTCGTGGCATACCGGCCGCCGGCCGTCGTGAGGAGGCCGAGACCGACGAGGCCGTCCAGCAGTCCCTGCGCGCCGCGCGTCGAGATGCCGGCCGCGCGCGCGAGCGCGGCGCACGTATCCTCGCCGCGCTCGATGCGCGTGAACACGGAGTACTCGACGGCGGCGGCGAGCGCGATCGACGCCCAATGGCCGGAGAGGTACTGGTTGATGAGCTGCGGGCTCGGCACGTCGCCCTGCGACATGCCGTCCCTGTAGCACCGTGCCGGGCCGCCGTCTTGGAAAAATCGGAAGTGGGCCCCCCCGTGGTCTACTGAACCGGCAGAGGCTCCAGGCCGGGCATCTCCGGCGAGTCACCCGGCGCAAGCGATGGTACGTTCTGGGGCTGATACTCCCGATCGTGCAGCATCCGCTCGACCACCGACGGATGGATCGTATCGTTCGTCGGCGCCGCCCCGGCGCCGACGATGCGCCGGACGAACGGTCGCATCAGCCGGTAGAAGCCGGTGCGCGAGTCACGCATCCTCCCCAAGGCATTGGGTCGCATGTTGGTGTCGACGTAGGCCTGATCGAACGCCAGCCCGCACGAGCCCGCCCGGTCCTTCATCCACAGGAAGGCGATGTCGGACAGTCCGGGGTCGCTGTAGCCGCCGCCGACGTTCGTGTGCACGCCGGCGAACCATGCCTGCTCGAGGCGTTGGCCCTTCGCATCGGGCTGCTGCTCCCAGACCGACGGCTGGAACGGCGGGCGCTTCTCGTCGACGGCGAGCGCCTGGAAGGCGTTGTCGACGAACGTGCTCAGCTTGACGTCGTGGAACTCGAGCTTGAGGAGGAGCTGGCTCGCCCGGGCGAGCCAGCCCACCGGGATGCCGAGTGCGCCGACCGTGTCCCAGACGCCGATGCACTTGATGCGCACGACGTGATCGTGGCTCTCGTGGGTGTAGCTCTTGCGGAACAGCTGCGCCTCGATCGCGCGCGGGTTCGAGTCCTTGTCGCGGCGCCGGTAGAGTCGGTACGCGCCGTCGGCGAGGTCGGCGTGCTCGCGCCGCAGCAGGCCGCAATTGCGAACGAGCCCGGCGAGGCTTCGCACCGTATACGCACCTCGGCTGAACCCGAAGAAGAAGAGCTGGTCGCCCGGCTCATAGTTGTCGACGAGGAAGCGATAGGCGTGCTGAACGTTCCGGGACAGCCCGATCCCGAAGGCGCCTCCGCCCGCGCGGTCCCACCAGTTCGTGCCGACGCCGGGATGATAGTAGACCTGCTGGAGATTTCCCTGCGCGTCCCGGGGCGCGATCGCGAGGGCCATCCGCGTGACGTTGCTCGGACAGACCTGCCCGTCGTCGGTCTGGTCGGGGCGGTTCCACGTGCCGTCGCAGCAGACGACGATGCGCTTCATGGATCCACGCAGGAGCAATGGACGTTCCACCCCCGGGTACGGCAACCCACGCGAGGAAACCAAGTGGGGGTGCCGGCGCGTGTCCGGTGGAGCGGACGCGTTGTCGGCACGGGTGGACACGACGCGCGAGGTCGTCGTCGCGCTTCCCCCACGCCGGCATTGACAGCCGAACGACCCGGACGATAGGGACGCTCAGGTCCCGGCAACCGACGGAGGGTCCACATGAGCGGTCGAGCAGGTCCGGTCGTGGCGTGTGTGATCGTGCTCCTCGGGGCGCCGGTCGCTCGGGCGGGCATCGTCTCCCGCATGAGCGTCTCGTCGGCGGGCGGCCAGGTGGTCGGACGGAGCGGCAAGCCGGGGCTCTCGGCCGACGGCCGCTGGGTCGCCTTCATCAGCGATGCGCCGAACCTGGTGCCCGGCGACGGCGACGATCTGATCGACGTCTTCGTGCGCGATCGCCTCACGGGAACGACGACGCTCGTCAGCAAGTCGTCGGCGGGCGTGAAGGGCAACGGGGACAGTGGCTACTTCTTCAACAACGGCGCCGTGCCCGCGGTGTCGGCGACCGGGCGCTACGTCGCGTTCGTCAGCAGCGCGACGAACCTCGTGCCCGACCTCGGTCTGGGAGGCGGCGGCGTCTTCGTCCACGATCGCGACGCCGACGGCGACGGCGTCTTCGACGAGCCCGGGGGCGTGACGACCGTGCGCGTGAGCGTCAGCTCCGCCGGCGTCCCGAACGACGGCTGGAGCTCGGGGCCCGCCATCTCGGCCAGCGGTCGCTTCGTCAGCTTCTTCAGCTCGGCGACGAACCTCGTCCCGAACGACACCAACGGCGTGATCGACGTCTTCGTGCACGATCGCGACACCGATGGCGACGGCGTCTTCGACGAGCCCGGCGCGATGCGCACGACGCGCGTCAGCGTCGGCCCCGGCGGGGTCGAGGGGAACCTCGACAGCTTCGACGGCGACTCGCCGTCGCTCTCGGACGACGGGCGGATCGTCGCCTTCACGAGCTATGCGTCGAACCTCGTTCCCCTCGACACGAACGGGGCGCGGGACGTGTTCACGCACGACCTGGTCACGGGACGAACCGAGCGCGTGAACGTCTCCTCGTTCGGCCAGCAGACCCAGTATCTCGACAGCTACAACTCCGCCCTCTCCGCCGACGGCCGCTTCGTGGCGTTCCTTACGGCCGACCACCAGCTCGCCGATGCGTCGGGCTACGAGCCGGGCTACTACGACATCCTCGTCCACGATCGCGTGACGGGCAGCACGACCACGTGGACGCAGACGACGCCGGTCGGGCTCCGCCTCGGCGGATCGCTCTTCGCGCCGCGGCTCTCGGCCGACGGACGGCTGATCGCGTTCACCGTGCGCTTCGGCAACTTCTACGACGACCCGGGCGAGGCCTTCGTCTACGTCCACGACCGCATCGCCGACACGACGACCGCCTTCTCGATCGGCAA
Source organism: Candidatus Eisenbacteria bacterium (assembly GCA_035577985.1). Classification (NCBI taxonomy): domain Bacteria; phylum Candidatus Eiseniibacteriota; species Candidatus Eiseniibacteriota bacterium. Next base: position 63,851 of record DATJZY010000025.1, on the reverse strand, counting down.
CGGCGACGACTTCCAGCACGCCGAGGATCGCGAGTTCGCCCTCTCGACCGACGGCCGCGCGGTGGCGTTCGAGAGCGTCGACGAGACGTTCATCGCCGGCGACACGAACGGGACCATCGACGTGTTCGTCCACGACTGCCCGCTCGCCGTGCCGGGCCAGACGGCCTCGTGCGAGCCCATCCCGCTGTCGCCGCTCGACGCGACCCGGCGCGCGCGCTTCGTCGCCGGCGCCGAAGAGTTCACGACGGTGGAGACGCTGGCCAGCGGTCTCGGCCCCGTGTTCAACGACGTCAGCTGCGTCGCCTGCCACAACCGGCCGCAGGTCGGCGGATCGAGCCCGCGCACCGTGACCCGCATCGGACGCGACGGCCCGGGCGGCTTCGACGAGCTCGCCGCGGTCGGCGGGCCGATCATCCAGGAGCACGGCATCGTCGACAGCGCCGCGGGCTGCTTCGTTCCGGGCGAGGTCGTTCCGCCCGAGGCGACGATCGTCACGCACCGCGACACCCCGGCGCTCTTCGGGCTGGGCGTCATCGACCGCCTGCCCGACAGCTCGATCCTGCGCTTCGCCGACCCCGACGACCGCAACGGCGACGGCATCTCGGGCCGCCCGAACATGGTCGGCGGCCGCGTCGGCCGGTTCGGGCGCAAGGCGCAGATCGCGACGCTCGCCGAGTTCGCGGCCGATGCGTACCTGAACGAGATGGGCGTGACGACGCCCGGCCACTCGAGCGAGCTCCGACCCCAGGGTAATGATCCCGTTTGCGACGGAGCGTACGAGCCCGAGGACGACGGCCACGCCGTGGTCGCGTTCACGGACTTCATCTCGCTGCTCGGGCCGCTGCAGCCCGGCTACGCGCTCCGCCAGGTGAAGCGGGCGGCCCGTCCCGGCGCACGACTCTTCCGGCTGGTCGGCTGCCAGACCTGCCACACGAACAAGTTCAAGGTGCTCACGTCCGCGCCCGGGGGGCCCCGCGTGAAGGTCGTCGTGTGGTCGGACCTCCTCCTGCACGACATGGGCCCCGACCTCGCGGACGGGATCGTGCAGGGCGACGCCACCGGAAGCGAGTTCCGAACCTCGCCCCTGTGGGGGGTCCTGTGGAGCGCCCCCTACCTCCACGACGGCCGCGCGCCGACGCTGGAGGCGGCCATCGCGCAGCACGGCGGTGAGGCGACGAGCGCGCGCGATCGCTTCCTCGCGCTACCGCCCGAGATGCAGCAGGAGCTCCTGACGTTCGTGAAGAGTCTGTGACGGGCCGCAGGATCTTGCCGCGCCTTCGGTAGCGGGCTAAGCGTCGGGCCTCATCCCCCGCACGAGGAGGTCCGACTCATGGCGAAGAAAGTGAAGCCGATCCCGAAGGGGTATCACGTCGTCACGCCCTCGTTGAATCAGGCGGACGCCGCGCAGACGATCGAGTTCTGCAAGAAGGCGTTCGGCGCGAAGATCCGCATGCGGATGGATTCGCCCAACGGCAAGGTGATGCACGCGGAGATCGAGATCGGCGACTCCGTCATCATGCTGAACGATGCGATGCAGGAGCCGCCGCAGCCGGCGGGCATCTTCCTGTACGTTCCCGACGTCGACAAGACGATGGCGAAGGCCGTGAAGGCCGGGGCGAGCGTCATCATGCCGGCGCAGGACATGTTCTGGGGCGACCGCTTCGGACGCGTCGAGGATCCGTCGGGCAACCGCTGGGGGATCGCCACGCATCGCGAGGACGTGCCGCCACGCGAGCTGAAGAAGCGCGTCGCGGCGATGGCGGCGGGTCCGAGCGCCTAGACCGCGAGCCGCACCGCCGTCGTCCCGTAGAGGAACGGGCGTCCGAGGCGGGGTGCCAGGCGACCGGGAAGACCCGTGCGCGACAAGAGCGGGAGCAGCCGGAAGAGGACGATCTCGCGAAAGAGGCGGCCCTGCCGGCCGAGGACGACGGCCGCGGCGCGATCCTGGATCTCCTGGATCGTAGCGACCTCCGGCAGGCGCTCGCTCTCGATCCGCGCCGCGGCGGCGTCGAGCGCATCCGGCGTGGCGCCGGACGCCAGCAGCGGAACCAGGTGGTTCGCCGCGACGACGACGTCGCGCAGCGCGATGTTCACGCCCTGCCCGCCGACCGGCGACATCGGATGCGCCGCATCGCCGACCAGCAGGAGACCTGGTGCGCACCACCGCACGAGGCGGTCGCACACGACGTCGAGCAGGAAGGGCGCCGTCACGTCGCCGCGGTGGGCGCGCAGGTGAGCGCCGACATCGGGCGAGACGTGCGCGGCCATGTCGTCGATCCAGGCTTCGATGCCCTGACGGCGGAGGTCGCCGAACGTGCCCTTCTCGATCGCCCACGCGATCTGCAGCCGGCCGTCGTGGGACGGGATGAGGATCGCCGTGTGGCCGGTCCCGACGTAGCCCCGCAGGAGGACCGGCGAGCGCATGAACTCGGGCAGCGGGACGCGACACCAGACGATGTCGAACGCCTGCGGGTGGCGCTCCTCGTCCAGGTTTGCGCGCTTGCGGAGCACCGACGCCCGGCCGTCGGCGCCGATCACGTAGTCGGCGCGGAACGCGTGCGAGCCCGATGCGGTGTCCGCCTCGACGCCGACCACGCGCCCGCCCTCGACGAGGACGTCGCGCACCGTGCAGCCGCGTTCGAGGTGGAAGCCCGGGAAGCGCGCGGCGTCGTCGACCACGGCTTCGAGGAAGGCCGCCTGCGAGAAGGTGCGCGGGCGCGCCGCCTGCGGCCACCACTCACCGAAGCGGATCGCGAGCAGGCGCCGGGCGCCGTGGTACACCTCGAATCCTTCGGCGACCACGGTTCCCGACGCGTCGAGGATGGGGCGCAGACCCATCTGCCCGAGCGCGTCGACGCCGCTCGGCATGAGCACCTCGCCGCGGAACTCGCGCGCGAAGTCGCGCTGCCGCTCGAGGAGCGTCACGCGCATGCCCCGCGAGGCGAGCAGGTGGGCGAGGCACGCGCCGGCCGGTCCGGCGCCGATGATGACGACGTGCCCCATGCGGCTACAGCCCTGCCGGCCGCTCCCCGATGATCCCGTCGGCCTGCAGTTGCGCGATCTCCTCGTCGTCGATGCCGAGGAGATCGCGAAGCACCTCGGCGGTGTGCTGGCCCAGCGTCGGCGCCGGGGCGCGATACCAGCGATCGATGCCCGCGATGCGCATCGGCAGCCCCGGCAGCTCGTGCGTGCGGGTCACGGGATGGGTCTCGATCTCGAAGAAGCCGCGCGCACGGACCTGCGGATTCCTCGCCAGCTCGCGAGGATGGAGCACGGGAGCAGCGGGGATGCCGGCGGCGAGGAGCCGTGCGACGAGCGCGTCGCGATCCTCTTCGCCACACCAGCGGGCGAGCTCGACGTCGATCCGGTCCTGCCGCGCATGCCGCCCGCTTGCCGTCGCGAGCGCCTGATCGGTCGCCCAGTCCGGGCGGCCGAGCAGATCCACGAGCGCGCGCCAATGCGCGTCGGTCACGACGGCGAGCGCGATCCGCCGCTCGTCGCCGCGGCACGCGTAGAGGTTCTGCGGCGCTGCGACGGGACCGTGGTTGCCGTCTCGCGTCGCGAGCGTCCCATACGCCTGCCATTCGAGCACCTGGTCCGCCGTGGCGTTGAGCGCAGCCTCGACCATGGTCGATTCGACGAGCTGGCCCTCGCCCGTGCGGCGCCGGTGCTCGAGCGCGACCAGGAGCGCCAGCACGGCGTGCATGCCGGCCAGCGGATCGCACGGGCCGCGCGGGATGACCGGTGGACCGTCGGAAAAGCCGGTGGTCCATGCCATGCCCGAGATCTGCTCCATCGTCTGCGCGAAGCCGGTACGGTTCCGCCATGGACCGCCCAGGCCGAAGGCGGGCATGCGCACCATGACGAGGCGCGGGTTCGCGCGCGCGAGCTCCTCGTAGCGCAGGCCGAGGTTGTCGAGCACGCGCGGGGAGAAGTTCTCGACCGTGGCGTCGGCGGTGGCGAGGAGCCCCTTCGCGATCTCGAGGCCACGCGGCCGGGAGAGGTCGAGCGTGATCCCGCGCTTGCCGGCGTTCATGCCGTGGAACATCGCCGACCATTCCCACCAGCGCTCGGCCGTCGGCTGCTGCGTGCTCGCGAAGCGGATGCCGTCCGGCCGCTGGATCGACTCGACCTTGATCACGTCCGCGCCGAGCACGGAGAGGAAGTGGCCGACGAAGGGACCGGCCCAGAACATGGTGAAGTCGACGACGCGCAGGCCGGCGAGCGGTAGCGCGTCGCCCGCGGGCGCCGGCGGAGACGCCGGTCGGCGTTCGGCCAGCACCTCCGCCGTATGCTCGCCGAGCCGGGGCGAGCGGACGAAGGGGCGCAGGGTTCCACGGCCCAGGCGATAGGGCGCTCGCGGTTGCACGAAGCCCGTCTCCGGTTGCGGGACGTACGCGCCGCGTTCGCGGAAGTGCTCGAGCCCGGGCACGGTCGCACCGTTGCCGATCGGCACGGCTGGAATGCGCAGCAGCGTCGCCTGCTCGATGATGTCGGCGATCGTGCGCTGCCGGGTCCACGCGTGGATCATCGCGTAGATCTCGTGACGGCGCTGGTCGCGTGTGAAGTAGTGCGCCAGCTCGGGGTCGTCGACCAGCTCGCCGTGCTCGATCAGCACCAGGAAATCGCGCCACTGCTGGTTCGTGATCGTGCAGAAGCCGACGTAGCCGTCGGCGGCCGGCTCGATCGACGGGATCTCGACCGTCCGCGACTGGACGAAGGCGCCGCCGCTGAAGCCGTCGACGACGGTCGCGAACGGCGCCATCGAGAGGTGCACGGCTTCGAGCAGCGAGAGGTCGACGTGACGCCCGCGTCCGGCGCGGCGCGCGCCGATCGCTGCCGCGAGCGCGCCGATTGCCGCGTAGCCGCCGCCGAGCCATTCGCCGAGCCGGCCGCCGGCGGCGAGGGGCTCGCGATCGATCGTGCCGCGGATCGCCGTCGAGCCCGCCCACGCCTGGACGGTGAACTCGGTCGCCGGCCGGTCCTTCCACGGCCCGGTGCGCCCGAACCACGAGATCGAGACGAGCGACGTCGCCGGCGCGCTGGCCGCGACGGCCGGCCACTCGACCCCTGCATCGGGTCCGACGCTCTCGATCACGACGTCGGCGCCGGCAATCAGCCGCGCCACCTCGGCGCGCCCGCCCGGCGTCGTCCAGTCGATCGCGACGCTGCGCTTGGAGGCGTTGAGGAAGCGAAAGAGGACGCCGTCGTCGCCGGGCGGAAGCTCGACGCGCGCGGACGTCCAGCGGCGCATGGGATCACCGCCGGCCGGATGCTCCACCTTCACGACGTCGGCACCGGCGTCGGCGAGCAGCTTGGTCGCGTACGGGCCGGCGATGTCGGTCGCGAGCTCGACGACGCGCAGCCCCGCGAGCGGATGGCTCACGGAAGCGTGTCCGGGATGTGATCCAGTCCGTAGAGGGCTTTGCAGTTGCCGTGCAGCATCTGCTTCACCTCGGCCGCCGGCACGCCGCGGAAAAGGCGCTCGAGGGTCACACGGTGGTTCGGCCAGTCGCTCCCGGTGTGCGGGTAGTCCGTCGACCACATGATGTGCTCGCCGTTCATGCGGTGGCGTAGCTCGATCCCGACCGTGTCGACCATGAACGTCGACCAGAAGTTCCGCCAGAAGATGCGGCTCGGCGTCTCCTGCATGTGCTGGACGGCGCCGCTGAACCAGCGGTAGCGCAGGAACATGTCGTCGAGCTGCTCCATGACGCTCGGGATCCAGCCGATGTTCGCCTCGACGAGCAGGAATTTCAGACGCGGGAAGCGCTGCGGCACGCCCGAGAAGACGAGCTCGGCGACGACGGGGATCGTCTGCGCGCCGGCCTTCGAGGCGCCGGCGCCGGCCATGAAGGATACCGTCGACTGCTCGATCTTGCCCGGCGCGAGCCCGGCCAGCGTGAAGCTGCCGATGTGCACGCCGAGCGGCGTGCCCGACTCCTGCGCGAGATCCCAGAAGGGATCGTTCTCGGGCCCGGGCGTCGCGTACGACCCGTCCGGGTAGGCCGCGATGAGGGCGCCCCTCATGCCGTGATCGAGACCCCAGCGCAGCTCCGCCACGGCGTCGGCGACGGTGGTCGTGGGGATGATGGTCTGCCCGATCAGGCGTCCCTTGCCGCCCGCGCAGAACTCGACCAGCCACTCGTTGTAGGCGCGCACGCACGCGAGCTGCAGCTCGCGATCGTCGGCGTAGGTGCGGGCGCCGGCGAGGGTGACGCTCGGATAGAGCACCTGCGCCCAGATGCCGTCGGCATCGAGGTCGGCGAGCCGGGCCTTCGGATCGAAGCTGCCGGGACGGATGTCCTCGTAGCGATAGCCCTCGGCGCGGAACTGGAGATAGGAGAGGCCCGCCGTGGCGGTGAGGCCGAGCGGCCGGAGCCGCTTGCCGTCGTCGAAGCTCCACACGTCCCCCTTTTCGGTGCGCAGGACCTTGGGCGCCCGGTCGCGCAGGCGCGCGGGGACGCGGGTCTGCCAGGTGTCCGGGGGCTCGTTCACGTGCGCATCGGCGTCGATGATGGGGTAGTCGATGCTCGCGACCTCGCAGAACAGGTCCGACATGCGAGCCCCATAGCCCGCGCCGTCGCGGACGGGCAAGGCGGCCGTCCGATCAAGGAAGTCCACTCGGCTGCCGATGATCGTAGGCAAGGCATGCTGCGCGCCGTCACGATCTTGACGCTGGCCCTCGGGATGGCGCTCGGGTGTGTGCCGCGCGCCGGCGCCGTCCCACCCGGCTCCGACCTGTCGGGCGAGGCCTTTGCCGTGTGCCGGCAGGCCGAGCGCACGAGCGGCGACGACGCGCGCGCGCTGCTCGAGCACGGCGTCGCGCTCGCCGAGCGCGCGGTCGCGGCCGACGCCGCCGACGCCCGTGCCCACTTCGCGCTCTTCTGCAACTTGGGTCGCCGCCTGCAGACGACGGGTCGCATCTTCACCCACCCGTTCGAGTTGATGCGTGCCCTGCGCGCGCTCGACCGCGCCGTGGAGCTCTCGCCCGAGGATCCCGACGTCGCGACGGCGAAGGGCGTTCTCCTCCTGAACCTGCCCCATCTCTTCGGCGGCGACGCGGTCCGCGGCGAAGAGTGGCTCCGCCACGCCCTGCAGGTCGACCCGCACCACTGCGTCGCGCGCTGGTATCTCGGGGACGCGCTCTCCCGCCGCGGCGCCGATGCCGAAGCCCGCACGCTGCGCGAAACCTGCTAGCGTCCACCAGAAGCCGAAGATTCGGGCAGATGGCGCCATCTCGAGTCGCCCAGCTCGGCGGCGCGCTTGGTGGAGCGCACGATACGGAGACGCTCGCGGCGCAGTGCGTTGGAGCGTAGAACTTCCCTCGCTCTCGCATTGACGCCCCTCGCCTTCGCGTGGATTGTCCGTATCCAGAGGGAGGGCCCATGATCAATCGCAGCTTGATCCGATCCGTGACGTCCTTCATCAGCGCAAGTGGGCGGGCGACGTGTGGAGTGGCACGCACGAAGAGGCTTGCGAGGTGGCTCGGCGTGGCGGTGATCGCTTCGTCGTGCTGCCTTGCCGCGTCCGGGGTCGAGGCCGCGCTCAAGTGTTACAAAGTGAGGGATTCGGCGACGAAGGCGGCCTACACCGCCGATCTCACCGGCCTTGCTCCCGAACCTGGCTGCGAGATCAAGGTCCCGGCGAGCGTCATGTGCGTCGACTCGATGGCAACCAACGGAACGGTGTCGATTCCCGACCGGCCGGGTGGCGACGGAGGCCCGGTCGTCTGCTACAAGATCAAGTGCCCGAAGCAGACGCTGGCGCCCATGCAGTGGAACGACGTGTTCGGTGTGCGCGCGATCCAGCCGGTCACGTCCCAGCTCGTGTGCTCGTCCGGAACGGCCCAGCCGGTAGTCACCCCGCCGAGCGACAAGTGGACGACGCTGATCAGCCGCTCGTGGACGGTCGCCCCCGGCGCCGAAGACTACAAGTGCCGGCGGATTCAGTTGCCGACCGAGATGTTCATCACCGGGTTCCGTGCGATCGCCCCTCGGGGCAACTTCTTCACGCTGGTCACGGTCTCGGACAGCGGGACTCCGGGGGACTACGATTGCACCGGCGCGACGGCCTTCGTCGAACCGCGTGCGATCTACGGCGCGGGCATGGGCACCGGGGACTTCGTCCTTCCGCCAGGTGTCGCGGTCCACGTGAAAGCCGGTCAGTTCCTCAACCTGCTCGTGCACGTCGGCAACGACACGGCGAAGTCGGTGACTCGCACCTCCGGCGTGATGGTCCAGACGGGGAGCGCCGCCGCCGTGACCGACGAGGCCGAGCTGATCTTTGGTGGCACGACCAATATCGGCGGTGCCAGCGGCATCCCGAGCGACGGTCTCTTACATACGGCGCAGGGCGGCTGCGCGGCGTCGGACGACTATCACGTGTTCGCGTTGTGGCCGCACATGCACGGAGCCGGAATGCGCATGCGACTCGGCTTGTCCCACCTGGGGGTGCTCGAAACGCTGCTCGACACGCCGTACATGGTCGCCGCACAGCAGGTGTATCCGATGACGCCCGTGCTGGTTCATGCGTTCGATCAGCTCCAGATCACCTGCTCCTACGTGAACAACAGTGGCTCTCCGGTATTCTTCGGCGACTCGTCGACGGACGAGCAGTGCTTCCTGGGCATGTACCGCTATCCGGTGATCCCCGGCGCCAATGCCTACCAGTGTGTGAGCTGAAGTCGGTCGAGCGTCCGACGTCGCTGAAGATGAGAACGACTACGCGGCGACGTTGATCTAGCCCGGGACGAACATCGGCGCCACGACCTCGCCGGGCACCTCGGCGAAGCGCAGCGGCCGGAAGACGACGCGCATCGGCATGTCGATGCGGAGCCGCTCGGGCGCGCAGTCGGGGACACGGGTCACGATGCGAACCGCCGGGTCCTCATCGATCGCGACGAGACCAGTCACGTACGGAACGGCGTCCGCGAGCTGCGGGATGAACGGTCGGTGCACGACCGACCAGGAGAAGAGGCGGCCGCTGCCCGACACCGTCGTCCACGTGTACGCGGCCCCGCCGCAGAAGCGGCACGCACCGTCGGGATACCAGACGTAGCGCGCGCACGCGTCGCACCGCGGCACGGCGAGCTCGTGACGTGCCGCCGCGTCCCAGAACGGACGCGTCGGCGCGAAGCCGAGGTCGGGCAGCGGGAAGTCGTCGCGGAACTTCATGGCGCGTCCGTCACGGTCGGCGCAGGATGAGCGTGCTCGCCTGCGGGCCGGTGTAGCCCCCGTAGACGCCGACCCGTGCGTTCGGCACCTGTGCGGCCGCCTCGCCGCGGAGCTGGCGAACGACCTCGACCACGTGGGCGATCCCGAGGACGTAGGCGTGGGAGAGCATCCCGCCGTGCGTGTTGTAGGGGAGCTTCCCGCCGTCGAAGTGGAGCGTCGTACCCTCGACGAACGGCCCGCCCTCGCCCTTCTTGCAGAAGCCGATGTCCTCGATCTGCATGAGCGACACGATCGTGAACGGGTCGTAGCAGGTGAGCACGTCGACGTCGGCTGGCGTGATCCCCGCCATCCGGAACGCGCCGGGCGCGGCGAAGACCTGCGGCGTCGAGGTGAAGTCGCCCTGCTGCGACCAATAGGCGCCGGTGCGCGAGTTGCCGACGCCGACGCCGGCAACCTCGACCACGGGCTTGCGGAGGTCACGCGCCCGCGCGGTCGGCGTCATGACGTACGCGCCGCCGCCGTCGGAGATGAGGCAACAGTCCTCCTTGCGGAACGGATCGCAGAGCATCGGGCTCGCGAGATACTGCTCGAGCGTGAGCGGCTTCTCGCGCATGACCGCCGCGGGCGTCCGGTTCGCGTGCCGCCGGCAGGCGACGGCGATGGCGCCGAGCTGCGCGGGCGTGGTGCCGAACTCGGCCATGTGCCGGCGCGCGATCGTCGCGAAGTAGACCGGCTGCGGAAACCAGCCGAAGGGGACCTCGAGGTTCTGCTTGAAGAGCTCGGTGGCGTGCACTTCGCCCGGCCCGCCCATCATCTCCGCGCGCTGCGTCGCCCAGGCGACGGAGAAGACGTTCACGACGGCGCGGGCCTTGCCCGAGCGGATCGCCAGCGCCGCCTCGTAGGGCGCCGACCCCGCCCACACCATCCCGCCGCCCAGGGTCGACACCCACATGTCGTGCGAGGTGCCGAAGTGTGCGCGGTAGTCGCCGGCGGTGAACTGATGCCCGTCGAACGGCGTGTACATGATGCCGTCGACGTCGCGCGGCGCGAGACCCGCGTCGGTGAGCGCGCGCTCGATCGCCTGCGCGGCGATCTCCTTCGGCGTCCGACCCGATGCCTTGGTGTGATCGGCCTCGCCGACGCCCGCGATCGCGATCTGGCCGCCGACGTTCTCGAACGTCGACGAAAAGCCCCAGTCGGCCGTGCTCACGCGCGCGTCGTCAGGCCCACGAGCCGAGCACGACCTGATCGAGTCCGCCGCCGCACTTGGGGCAGGGAACGCGTTCGGATGTGCCGTCGATCAGCTTGAGCAGACCTTTGCACGTCGGACAGCGATGATCGCGCTTGTTGGCCCGCGCCTCGGCGAGATTGACCACCGTCAGCGCGCGGCACTCGGGACAGTGCGCGAGCCCGCCCCAGTACGAGTCGCGCCCGGCCTTGCCCCAGCCGACCGCCAGCTCGTCGGTCGCGAAGGAGCACTTTCCACACCGAAAGCGGACACGGGATCCCATCAGCGCCTAGAAGCTTCGGCGGCCGCCCGAGCGTCCGCCGCCCCCACCGCCCCCGCCACCCGTACGCTCGTGGGCTTCGCTGACGTTGAGGGTGCGTCCCTTCACTTCCTGACCGTTGAGCCCGGCGATGGCTTTGGCCGCGTCCGCGGCACTCGCCATCTCGACGAAGCCGAAGCCGCGCGACCGCCCGGTCGTCCGATCGGTGACCACCGTCGCCGACTCGCACGCACCGAACGGACCGAACAGGGACTCCAAGTCCGCGCTCGTCGTCTCGAAGGACAGGTTCCCGACGAAAATTCGCTTACCCATCACCCACTCCTCGCCCTGGGGGCTCATGGACGTCAGTCAACAGGAGGACGCGGCGCAAGTCAGGACGATCCTCCCTACTCTTCGCATCCCTGGGGCGCAAGGGAGAGCCAGGGAGCGAGCTCCGCGCGGAGCTCCGCGGCATCGACGCCGACGATCGTGCAGGCGTTCACGAACGAGAACGGCCACGCGACGTCGTCGGCCAGGACCCACGCGCGGATCTCGACGGCGAGCACCTCGTCGTCGCGCCACGGATCGTCCGCACCCAGCACGAGCACCTCGGCGGCATCGACGAGGAGCCCCCACATGAGGAAGCGATCGGCGTCCTCGAGCGAGGCGCGATCGACGGCACGCAGCGAGGCGGGCAGGGCGGGATCGAGATCGTGCATGGGAACGCCCGAGCGCTAGCGCGGAACCGCGTCGCTGTACAGAGCGCGGAATCAGGATCCCGTCGCCGGCGGTCGCTCCTGCCACCCGGGATCGCGCGCGACCAGGTCGCGTGCGACGTCGAGAGCACTAGAAGCCGAGCATCTTGGCCAGGTACTGGATCATCACTTCGTCGGCGCCGCCGCCGATCGAGATGAGGCGCATGTCGACGTAGGCGCGCCCGGCGGCACTCTCCTTCATGTAGCCGAAGCCGCCGTGGAGCTGGATGCATTGGTCGGAGACGTAGCGCGACATGCGCCCGGTGAAGATCTTCGCCATCGTGATCTCTTTCGTCGCGTCCTCGCCGGCGACGCGCTTGCGCACGCACGCGTTCGCGAGCTCCTTCGCGGCCTCGATCTGCACCAGCATCTCGACGAACTTGAACTGCGTCACCTGGTGCTTGGTCAGCGGCTTCTTGAAGACCATGCGCTCCTCGCACCAGCGCTTGGACTCCTCCCACAGGCGCACGCACGACGCGTTGACCGAGACGACGGCGACCAGGCGCTCGTCCTGGAACTGCATCATCTGCTGCTGGAAGCCGCGCCCGACGTCGCCGATCGTGTTCGAGACCGGGACGCGCACGTTCTCGAAGAAGAAGAGCCCCGTGTCCGAGCCCCAGTTGCCGATCTTGTCGAGGAGCTGATGGCTCACGCCGGGCGTCGCGGTCGGCACGATGATCTGAGAGAAGCCGCCGTAGCCGGCGGCGGGATCGGTGACGGCGAGCAGGCAGAGCCAGTCGGCCGTCGCGGCGTTCGTGATGTAGATCTTGCTCCCGTTGATCACCCAGTCGTCGCCGTCGCGCACGGCGCGCGTCTTGATCGACGCCACGTCGGAGCCGCCGTCGGGCTCGGTGACCGCGATCGCGGAGACCATCTCGCCCTTGATCGACGGCACGAGGTACTTGCCCTTGAGGTCGTCCGAGCCGAACTGGTGCAGCGACGGCGTGGCCATGTCAGTGTGGACGCTGATCCCCATCGCGACACCGGCGTTGTCGCACTGGCCGATCTCGTCGAACAGGATCGCGGAGTAGCTCCAGTCGAGGCCGGCGCCGCCCCACGCGGGGTCGTACTTGAGGCCGAGCATGCCGAGCGCGCCCATCTTCTTGTAGAGCCCCTTGTCGAAGTGCCCCATCTCGTCGAACTCGCGCGCCCGCGGCACGAGCTCCTCCTGCACGAACCTGCGCACCGTGCGACGGAAGAGCTGGTGCTCGGGACTGCCGTAGAGATCGTCCGCCATGACCGCGCATCGTAGTCGGGTGGCGGAACCGGCGCTAGGGCGCGAACGGTCCGATCTTCGCTGCGGCCATGAGCGGGCACATCTGTCGTGCGACGTCCGCGCTCCAGCACATGAGCAGCAGGCAGTCGTCCGCGGCGGTGGCGCAGGTCGGCAGGCAGGCGGCGCCGGCCTCGAGCTGGAGCGCGAGCACGCCCATGTTCTCGGTCGCCTTGCGCGCGGTGCGGACGTAGAGGGGCGTGGCCGTCGCGAGACCGAACGCGAGGAGGCTCACGGCTACGGTGGCCGCGCGTTGCGACGCGTGCCACAGCGTCGCCGTCGCGAGCGCGGCGAGCGCCATCGTCGCCACGAGGAAGAGGGACGCCGTCGGCAGGTAGCGCACGAAGAGCGCCGTGAAGAGGCCGTTGTCGAGGCGGCCGAACGCCGTGATCGCCGCGTTCACCGCGCTGTAGGCCGCGAGGAGCCACCAGGGGACGACCGCGGCACGGAGCTCGCGGCGCCGCCACAGCCAGGCGCTCGACAGCGTGAGCACGGCGCAGAGCACGATCCCGGTGACCAGCCCCTCGCCGAGGTCGAAGGTCGTGATCCCGGCGCCGACGTAGGTGACGGCGTAGCGCGCGTAGTCGGCGAGGCGATCCCAGTGCATGACGGGTTGGGGCTCGCCGACGCGCGGCCGCCAGCCGACGAAGTAGACGGCGATGAGCGCGACCGCCCACGTCGTGGCGGCGATCGCGTGCGCGAGGCGACGCCGGAGAGGGACCGACCGCATCAGGACGAGCGCAACGGGAAGGAGGACGACCAGCACGACGCCGGCGCCGAACGACAGCGCGCCCGCCGTCGCGCACGCGGCGAGGACGATGGTGCGTGGCCAGGTTCCCGTCCACGCCGCGAGCTGCCACGCCAGCATCGTCGCCGCGAGCGCGGCGAGATATGCCGGCAGCATTGCTCCCCACGTCCAGTTGATGCCGCCCGTGAGCGAGAACGTGACGATCGAGCACCCGAGCGTGACGATCGCTCCCGCCATGGGTGCGCGCTCGCCGATCGTCCGCCAGGCGAGCCCCGCGAGCGCCAGCATGGTGAGGGCCGCCAGGACGACGTCGAGCCAGGCTTCGTAGCGGACGTCCCATCGCGTCCACCATCCGAGCAGGCCATGCAGCGCCAGCGCCACCGGAATGCGGTGCTCGTTCACCTGCGACCACAGCATGGCGGGACGCACTTCGCCGCGCTCGACGGCGACGATGAAGGGAATGACCCCCCACTGGTCCTTCCACGGCACGTTGCGCGCATGGCGCGCGACCAGGAGCGCGATCGCGAGCGGAGGAATGCCGGCGGCGCCGAAGAGGATCCAGCAGGTGATGCGCCGGGGTCGATCCATCCGCAGGGCCGTCTTCTAGCGCGGGTGGCCGGGTACCCGCGAGACGGCCGCTAGGCGGTCGAGGGCGGGAAGCGCGCCGCCCAGGGCTCGAGCGCGACCCGCGCGCCATTCGCGACGTACGAGATCACGTGGTACCAGCCCGCGAGCACCAGGAGCTCGAGCAGCTGCTCGGGCGACCAGCGCCGCGCGAGGTCGGTCCAGAGCGCGTCCGACACGTGGCCCGTGTCGTGCAGCTCGTCGACGAGTCGGATGACGGCGGCATCGTCGGGAGTGAACGCAGGATCGTTCGCCCGTCCCCGGGCGGTCGCGGTGAGCTCGGCGTCGCCGAGACCCGCCGCGGCGCCGAACGCCACCGCGTGGACGCCCCACTCGTACTCGCACCCGCACCGCGCGCAGACGCGATCGATCACGAGCTCGCGCACGCGTTTCGGGAGTCCGAGCCCCCGGCCGAGCAGGAAGCGGCCGAGCGGCAGCATCGCCTCGGCGAGCGGGCGATCACGCACGAGCGTGCGAAAGAGCGCGAGCGGATCGACGGGCGAACCGGGCGGCATCCAGCGTGCCAACTCGTCGGCGACGCCGGCGTCGTACGGGGGCGCCACGGGTGCGATGCGCGGGGTCATGCGCCGTCTGGTACTACTACGAAAATCGTAGTACAAGCCCCCCCATGCCCACGCCGAGGCCCGGCCGTCCCGTGCGCGGCTCGCGGACGGGACGCCCGATCATGGCGCTCCTGGATCTGCTGGGCCGTCGCTGGGCGCTCCGGATCCTGTGGGAGCTCGCTCGGGAACCCGGAACCTTCGCCGCGCTGCAAGCGCGCTGCGACGCGATGTCGCCGTCGGTGCTGAACCAGCGTCTCGCCGAGCTGCGCGACGCGGGCATCGTCGCGCCGGGCGACGCGGGCTATGCGCTCACCCCCGAGGGTGTGGCGCTCGCCCGCGTGCTCGGCGCGCTCGACGCCTGGGCGAAGGGGTGGGCGGCTAGCGCCGCGCGGCCGGGATCACCTCCTCGGCGAACCCCTGCATCTCGTCGACCATGTAAGGTGCGAAGGTCATGAAGATGAAGTGCGTGACGCCGACCTTCCGGTAGCGCGCGATCGTGTCGAGGCATTCCTGGCGGTCGCCGATCATGATCGCCTTGCGCGCCTCCTCGGGCGTCGTTCCCCGCATGCCGGCCATGAGGTTCTGCACGAACGCCTCGCGATCGGCCGACGCGCGATAGCAGAGCGGCATCATGACGGTGTGCTCGATCTCGCTCGTGTCGCGCCGGACGGCGTCGCCGTGACGGCGGATGATCTCGATCTTCCCCGCCAGGAACTCGGCGGTCCCGGACGTGTTGTACATGTCGGCGTGCTTGGCGACGATGCGGAGCAGCACCTTCTCCCCGATGCCGCCGATGAGGATGGGCAGCTTCGGTTGCACGGGCTTCGGCAGACCCATCGCGTCGGTCACGTGGTAGTGCTTCCCGTGCACGGTCGTCTTCGGCTGCGTCAGCATGCCGCGGATGATCTGCAGCGACTCGTCGAGCGCATCGAGCCGGCCGCGCACCGTCTTGAAGTCGATGCCGAAGTTCGCGTGCTCGAGCTCGAACCAGCCGGCGCCGATGCCGAGATTGAGGCGCCCGCCGCTGATGTGGTCGAGCGTCGCGGCCATCTTCGCGGTGAGGCATGGGTTGCGGTACGTGTTGCCGTTCACCAGGTGGCCGATGCGGGCGCGCTTGGTCGCCTGCGCGAGCGCCGAGAGGGTCGTCCAGCCTTCGAAGCACGGTCCCTCGGGATTCGTGAAGATCGGGTAGAAGTGGTCGAAGTTCCAGAGCGTGTCGTAGCCCCAGCCGTCGGCCTTCTGCCACAGCGAGAGCATGTCCTGCCACGTGATGTTCTGCTGGCCGGTCTGGATGCCGAAGCGGATCGGATGCGATGCCATTGTTGGTCTCCTCTACAAGAGTGCGGCGTGGACGAGATCGGCGAGGCGCATGTGGCGCTCGACGCTCTTTGCCACGTCCGCGGTGCCGTGGACAGCTACCAGCCCCGGAGATCGATCGGCCAGGTTTCGATGACGCGCTCGCCGTCCACGACGTGGGCGCGCTCGTGGTACGCGACGGTCGGGTCCACGTGCGCCGGCCACACACGGATGCGATCGCCGGGCCGGTGCGGGCGCGCCGGGGCGAACGTCACGTGCTCGTCGGAGAAGAACCACACCTCGGCGTCGTCGATCGCCGATGGCCCGTGGTCCATTCCGAGCGCCTTGAGGCCCACGTCGGCGACGGCATAGCCCTGCGTCGAGGTCGAGACGACGGTGCCGAGCACGGAGAGCGCGAGCCGGAAGGGCAGCGCGAGCTTGGCGTACGCGGTGTCCATGAGCGCGTACGAGCCCGCCTGGATCTCGGTCGGGATGGTGTGGAGGTCGTACGTGCCCGTCCCGCCCGCCGACACGACGTCGCCGCCCACCTCGGCGTGGGCCTGATGAAGGAGCTCCATCGCGCGTGCGGCGAGCGTGGTGCGCGTCGCCCGTTCGGGCATCAGCACCGCGTGACCCTCGTAGCCCATGACGCCGCGGACCGAGAGCCCGCGACGCCGGGCGAGGTCGCCGAGCCGCCCCGCGTCCGCCGGATCGCAGCCGCAGCGCGGAAGGCCGACGTTCACGTCGATCAGGACCTCGTGGACGCCGCCGGTCGCAGCGGCGTCGATCGTCGCTTCGGAGTCGACCGCGACCGTGATGCGCGTCCCGAGCCGGCCGAGCCGCCGGGCGTCGAGGACCTCGTTCGCGAGCAGGATGTCGTCGCCGAGCCCGGCAGCGGCGAGGCCTTCCGCCTCGCGCACGGTCGCGCAGGTGAACGCGCGGTGACCCATCGCCGCCTGCCGGCGCGCGAGCTGCGTCGACTTGTGCGCCTTCACGTGCGGTCGCAGGCGCGGGCCGGGCAGCGCTGCGGCCATGGTGCGCAGGTTGTAGTCGAGCGCCGCCGCGTCGACGAGCAGCGCCGGGGTCGTGAGGTCGTGGATCGAGGGCACCGGCGACACCTCTACTGCGCCGCGCGCCGTCCGGGCCAGAGCCCGATCCATCTTGACGATCCCTGCCGGCGGGGTCATCGTCGGCCCAGGCATCGACACACGACGCTGGGGGAGTCGCCCCGAGCCGGCGGCTGAGATGGCGGGTGGGGGAACCCGCCGACCCCTCGAACCTGATCCGGGTAATTCCGGCGGAGGGAAAGCGCGAATGACACAGCTAGAGTCGGCACGACAGGGCATCGTCACTCCCGAGATGCGGCGAGTGGCGCAGCGCGAGGGGGTCGCGCCGGAGTTCATCCGCGACGAGGTCGCGCGCGGGCGGCTCGTGATTCCCGCCAACGTACGGCACCTGGCCGGCAGTGGCGGCGAAGCACCGAGCAGCACGGGCGAGCGAAGCTACCCCGACGTCGCCGTCGGGCACCCCGGAGCCGGCGGCGCCGCGCGCCTGTGGGTCAACCAGACCGCGGCGCAGCGTTGGGCCACCATCGCCGACGCCGGTATGCTGCGCGGCGAGCGCGCGCCGAAGCGCCTCGATCCGACCGGCATCGGCCGCATGATCACCACCAAGGTGAACGCCAACATCGGCGCGTCGCCGGTGTCGAGCACGACGGACGAAGAAGTCGAGAAGCTCCGCTGGGCGCAGAAGTACGGCGCCGACACGCTGATGGATCTCTCGACCGGCGGCCAGCTCGGCGCGTGCCGCCAGGCGATCGTCGACAACGGCACGATCCCGATCGGCACCGTGCCCATCTACGGCATGATCGTCGGCCGCCGCATCGAGGACCTCACCTACGACGTCATCTTGAAGGAGATCGAGCACCAGGCGCGGCAGGGCGTCGACTACTTCACGATCCACGCCGGCGTGCGGCGCGGGCACCTGCCGCTGGTGGGCCCGCGGGTGTGCGGCATCGTGTCGCGCGGCGGATCGCTCCTCGCCAAGTGGATGATCCACCACGGCAAGGAGAACCCGATGTTCGAGCTGTTCGACGAGATCAGCGCGATCATGCGCGAGTACGACGTCACCTACTCGCTGGGCGACGGCCTCCGGCCCGGATGCCTCGCCGACGCGAGCGACGCCGCGCAGCTGGCCGAGCTGCGGACGCTCGGCGAGCTCGTCCAGCGCGCGCGCGAGAAGGGCGTGCAGGCGATGGTCGAGGGGCCCGGCCACGTGCCGCTCGACCAGATCGGCTGGAACATGCGCCTGGAGCAGGAGCTGTGCGACGACGCGCCCTTCTACGTGCTGGGTCCGCTCGTCACCGACGTCTTCCCCGGCTACGACCATCTCACCAGCGCCATCGGTGCGACCGAGGCCGCGCGCCACGGCGCCGCCATGCTCTGCTACGTGACGCCCAAAGAGCACGTCGGCCTCCCCAAGGCCGACGACGTGAAGCAGGGTTGCATCGCCTACAAGATCGCCGCCCACGCCGGCGACATCGCGCGCGGCGTGCCGAGCGCGCGCGAGTGGGACGACGATCTTTCCCGCGCCCGCGCCGCCCTCAACTGGCCGCGCCAGTTCGAGCTCGCCTTCGACGGCGAGACGGCGCGCGCGCTCCACGACGAGGACCTGGAGGTCGACACCGACTTCTGCGCCATGTGCGGCCACGACTGGTGCAGCATGCGCATCTCGAAGGAGATCCAGGCTTTTGCCAGCGGCAAGGACGCCGCCTTCCAACCCGAGCGGCGGGCGATGCAGAGCCCCGGCGTCGGCGACGAGGGTCGCGACCTGCTGCGCCGGCGCGCCGATGCGATCCCGGTCGTCGAGGGCAAGCACGCGTGTCACTCCGACCTCGTGCCCGACGTGGGACGAGCGCGCGCCGTGCAGCAGGCGCTCGGATGATCCCCCGGCCGTGGGCGGCGTGGGGCGGCATCGTCGCCGTCGCGTTGCTCGCGGCCGCACCGGCCCTGGCGTGGGAGCGACGGGTTCGCGACGCCTCGAGCGCGTGGGCGGCGGCGACCACGCCCACCGGTGACGTGTTCGTCGCGATTCCGTTTCCGGCGCGACGTCACGAGGCGAAGGTCGGCGTAGCCAAGCTGTCGGCGCAGGGTCGCGAGCGGTGGCGGCGCTCGCTCGCGGTGCGTGCGCCCGAGCACAGCGACGAAATCTACGGTCTGGTGGTGACCGCCGAGGGCGACGTCGTCGCGGGCGGTGCGATTGACGTCGCGTCCGGGCTGGAATTTGCTGCCGTGCGCCTGTCGGGCCGCACCGGGCGCCTCCAATGGCGCCGGATCATGCAGGGGACGCAGCGCATCGGGGCGTATCACGAGGCGCGGGGCATTGCGCTCGATCCGTCCGGCGACGTGGTCCTCGCCGGCACCCTCGAGAGCGCGACGGCGTTGCAGTACCACGGCACCGACGATCTTGCGGTCGTGAAGCTCGCTGGCGCGGACGGCGCCGAGCGCTGGCGCTTCGTGCTCGACGGCACGGCGCAGACCTACGACAGTGCCGATCGGGTGGCCGTCGACGCGGCCGGCGACGTGATCGTCGCCGGGATGGTCGCCAACCCGGCGCCGACGGTCACGGGGTATCGAGCCGACGTGACGTTCATGAAGCTCGCCGGTGCGGACGGCCGTCTCCTCTGGCGCACCACCGTCGGCGCGTTCGTCGACGAGCGGTCGCTGGCGCTGGATCCGGCGGGCAACGTGCTCGCGACGGGAACGTACATCGCGGGAACGAGTCCCGCCGACTTCGGCGTCTTGAAGCTCGACGGCGCGACCGGCACGCTCCGATGGACCGCGGCCATCGATGGCAGCACGAACACGTGGGAGTCGGCCTTCGACGTGGTCGCGTTGCCCTCGGGCGACGTCGCCGCGGTCGGCTTCACGGGCGACTACTACACCCGGGCGTCGCTCACCGTCGCCGCGTTCGACGGCGCGACCGGAGCCGAGCGCTGGCGCCGCCTCATCAAAGGCACCGACGGCTGGGGCATCGGCAGGTCGATCGCCGTCGGTCCCGGCGGCGACGTGATCGTGGGCGGACAGCTGCGCAACGTCGAGTCCTGCTACGACGTCGCGGTGCTCGAGCTCTCGGCGGCGACCGGCGCAACCGTGATGGCACAGGTACTCGACGGAACGGCGACCGCGACCGCCTGCGACGCTCCGCGCGACCAGGAGCCTTGCCGGGGTCGATGCCCCTTCACCGGCATTGGCATCGACCGAGACGAGCTCACGAGCCTCGCGATCGATCGCAACGGCCGCATCGTCTTCAGCGGAACGCTCGACGACGGCCGTCGCGGCCGCTCACACGCGTTCGCGGCGCAGCTCGACGCCGCGCCGTAGCCCGCCGCGGACCTACTGCACCTCGATCGTCGCCTTCGTGATCGACAGCGGCTCGCTGGTCTTGCCCGACGCCGATCCCGCCGCCTCGAGCTTCTTCACGACGTCCATGCCGTCGACCACCTCGCCGAACACCGAGTGGCGGCCGTCCAGGTGCGGCGTCGGCACGAAGGTGATGAAGAACTGGCTCCCGTCCGTCCCGGGGCCGGCGTTCGCCATCGAGAGGATGCCGGGCTTGTCGTGCTTCGCGGTCGGCGAGAACTCGCCCGCGTACTTGTAGCCGGGTCCGCCGGTGCCGACGCCGAGCGGATCGCCACCCTGGGCCATGAAGCCGGTGATCACGCGGTGGAACACGACGCCGTCGTAGAAGCCGAGGCGCGTGAGATAGATCGTGCTCGACACGTGCATGGGCGCGACGTCGGGTTTGAGCGCGATCTTGATCGTGCCTTTGTTCGTCTGCAGGACCCAGATGTACTTCTTGCCCTTCGTGAAGGTCAGCATCGGCGGCTGCGGCAGGCTGGTCTTCCAGTTGGGATTCGCCTTGTCGATCTTCTTCTCGGCGATGAACTTGTCGATCTCGGCGATGGCGGGATCGGTGGCTCCGCTCACGGCGGCCTCCTTCTTGGGCGCGGCCGGCTTGTCCTCGGCCGGCGCGGGTGTGGCGACGGCCGCCGACAGGACGCAGGCGGCGACGATGAATGCGAGGGGGCTCTTCATGGACCGCGCTTCCTGACCGAGAACGCGCCGGCGATCAAGTGGGCGCCTTGCCACGGCTCCCGACCGGGCATACGGCGGCGCGCAGAGGAGGAGCGCATGTCCGATCCCCGAAGCTACGGGGGCACCGCAGCGCCGTGCAGCGCTTCTTCGACGCCCGTGGCCGGCGCTAGCGACTACTCGACGTAACCGAGCGCGCGGAGCTTCTCGGTCCGCTCCTTCTGCGCCGCCGGCGTCGCAGCCTCGACCGGCGCCGCTGCCGGCTCGACCGGCTTCAGCGCACCGTACACGACGGTCTGGTTGCGGGCGGCCATGATGTCGCGCTCGCGGCCCACGAGCGGCGAGCGCTCCTCGGGATCGACCGCCGGATCGTAGCACTCGGCGGTGCCGCGGCCGGTCCGGAAGATGCAATGCACGAGCGCCGTCCGCGTCGCGAGCAGGTCGCTGCGGTGCGCGACCAGCGAGGAATACGCCTCGGAGAACACCGCGCGGCGGTCCCACTTCTCCTTGCCGGCTCCGAGCAGCGGCACGAGGCTCTGCCCGTCGGCGCCGACGAGGGGCGGGGCGCCGACGAGATCGAGGATCGTGGGGGCGACGTCGATCAGCGACACGGGAGTGTCGACGCGGAGCCCGGCCGGGACGGCGCCCGGAAGGCGCATCATGAGCGGCACGTGCGTCGACTCGTCGTAGAGCTGGAAGCCGTGCGTGCGCTGCCCGTGCTCCATGAACTCCTCACCGTGATCGGACATGACGACGACCAGCGTGCGGACGCCGAGCCCGAGGCCGTCGATCGCATCGAGCACGCGCTGCACCTGGTCGTCGAGGTAGCGCGTCTCCTGCTCGTAGCGCAGCAGGTCGCGCTGGTCCGGATCGAGGGGCTCGGCGGTCGGCTCGAACGCCTGATCGTAGGGCGGCAGCGGCGTATACGGGAAGTGCACCTGATAGGTATGCAGGAAGAGGAACGTCGCCTGATCGCGGTGCCGCCCGAGCCACTCGATCCCCGCGCCGAACGTCGCCGCCGCCTGGCCGAGCGGCTCGTGCAGGTTCGGGCTCGTGTTCTCGCGGTAGGTGGCGAAGCCGCGCCGGATGCCGACACCCGGATCGACGAAGCCGTCTTCGGTGAACGCAGCCGTCTCGTATCCCGCGCCGCGCAGATGCTCGGTCACCGTCGACACCGTCGGCGGAAGCGCCTGCCGCGGCGACCGGATGGTGTGCGTCCGAAGGTAGAGACCGGAGAAGACGCTCACGTGGGCGGGCAGCGTGTGGGGCGCCGTCGTGTAGGCCGCGTCGAAGACCACCCCCTCCGCGCCGAACCGATCGAGCCAGGGCGTGGTCGGACGCAGGCAGCCGTACGCGCCGACGCTGCGGGCGCGCAGCGTGTCGAGCGACAGCAGGACCACGTTCATCAGATGGGCGCGTTGCGGGACCAGCACGACCGGATCCGCCCACAGCGGCAGCGCGGTGCCGTCGTGCGCGGGGTCGGCGCCCGCCGTCGAGAGCCGCAGCCGTACCGTGCGGCCGGCGAACGCGGCGAGATCGGCGCGTGCGTCGACCCAGCCGCCCGCCCGCGCTGCGTCGACCACCGTGCGCTGCACGACCGTCTCGCGCCCGTCGTCCTCGACCGCGACGCGGAACTCGACCGGGAACGGGGTGCCGCCCGGTCCGCGCGGCTCGAGGCCGGCCCCGAAGCCGAGCACCGCGCCGCGCGCGACGACGAACGGCTCGCTCACGATGTCCCGCGTGTCGAGGGCGGGAACCGGCGCGATCTGGACCGCCATCCACGTGTCGTGAGCCAGGTCGCCGCCGTCGATACCGACGCGCAGGCCGTCGCGGGCCGGCGACACGAGCTGGAACGGCAACGGTACGCCGCCCTGGCCGTCGAGCCGGACCATCGGCTGGATGCCGACCCACTTCCGGTCGCGCCACGAATCGGGAATGTCGACCGTCCAGGTCTGCGTCCGGGCGCCGGCGGCCGGCGGCGTCACGCCCACGACCAGGGCCTCGCGCGACGTGAACGAGGTGAGCGTGACGCGCGCGTCGCCGGCGAGGTTCGCGTACGCGCCCCACGCGAGCCCGGTCGGGAGAGTCGCGGGCTCGTCGTCGACGAGGCGCTTCGCTGCGACGAGCTGCGGGGGCGGTCCGGACGGCACGCTCGGACCGCAGGCGCACAGGCCCGCGATGCCGGCCGCCAGCGGCAGGAAGAGGATCCGTCGGCGGCGCGGCACTCCCGTCATCCTGCGTGACGGTGCACGAGTTGCCAAGCGGAAGCGTCAGGCCCGCAGCGTGCGCAGGCGCCGGCTGGCGAGAACCGTCGCCAGGGCGATCGTCATGATGGCGGCGTTGAGGATGTATGGGGCGCGAGGCGTCATCTCGTAGAGCGTCGTCCCCAGCATCGGCCCGAAGACGTTCCCGATGACGGCGAGGCCGCTCATGACTCCGGCGACGGCACCCTGCTCGTGGGCGTCGACCACGAGCGACGCACCGGCCGACGTGCCGGGGCGCACGAGCCCGAGGCCGACCCCGAGCGTGGCGAGCGCGGCGAGGTGGGTCGCGAACGCATTGCCGAGCGCGAGCGCCACGAACGCGACCAGCATGAACGGAACGCCGACGCGCAGCATGGCGCGCGCCGTGGGCCGCAGGCGCTGGACGACGACGAGCTGCGTGAAGAGGCCCGCGACCGCCAGCACGACGAAGCCGATGCCGGCGTCGCGCACGGTCGCTGCGGCATCGAGCCCGAGCGTGTCCTGGAAGAAGAGCGACAGTGTGATGGTGGTGGTGGCGCGCACCGCCTGGAGGGCCGCCGCGATGCCGAGAAACGGCAGCACGCGCAGGTCGAGCACACGCAGCCGCGGTCGCAGCGTCTGCGCCCGTGCGGCGTGGCCCCGCTCCTCGGGCAGGAGACGCCACAGGAGTCCGGCGCTCGCGACCGCGAGCACGGCGGCGAAGTAGAGTGGCGCGCCGAGGCCGAGCACGGCGAGCATCGAGCCGAAGCCGGGTCCCATCGTCTCGCCGAGCCCCATCGCGGCGTTCAGGAACGCGACGCCCGCCGTGCGCTCGGTATGGCTCGTGCGATCGGCGACGTACGCCTGCGACGCCGGACCGGTGCCCGATCCGAGGAGCGCGAAGATCGACCGCGAGCCGATGAGGCACGGGTAGACCAGCGCCGCCGGGAGGAGCCCCGTCCGCCCGCACGTGATCGTCGTCGCGACGAGCGCCATCGACAGGCCGTAGCCGAGAAGTCCGGTGAGGATGATCCGCCGCCGTCCGACGACGTCGCTGCGCCGGCCCCACCACGGCGAGACGAACACCCAGAGCGTCGCGGAGACGGCGAAGATGGTCGAGATGCGAAACGGCGTGAGGCCGAGCTCGCGCGCCGCCGGGGGCAGCGTCGAGAACAGCATCGACTGCCCCATGCCGAGGCACACGAGGCCCACGAACAGGATGCGGAACGCGCGCTGGTGCTCGGACGCCATGGAATCGGCGTTCCTTGGCACATATAAGGAGGCGCATGGCAACGCTGGACAGCTTCGAGACACGCGACACCCTCGACGTCGGCGGCACGCGCTTCGCCATCTCGCGCGTCTCGAAGCTCGGCGATCGCGTGGCGAAGCTGCCGTTCTCGCTCCGCGTGCTGCTCGAGAACCTCCTGCGCCGCGAGGACGGCCGCAGCGTCACGCGCGAGCACATCGAGGCGCTGCTCGCCTGGGACCCGAAGAAGACGCCCGAGCGCGAGATCCCGTTCATGCCCGCGCGCGTGATCCTGCAGGACTTCACGGGCGTACCGTGCGTCGTCGATCTCGCCGCCATGCGCGACGCGATGGTGAAGATGGGCGGAGACCCGAAGCGCATCAACCCGCTCGCGGCGGTCGACCTCGTCATCGACCACTCCGTGCAGGTCGACGTCTTCGGCACGCCCACGGCCTTCGCGCAGAACGTGAAGATCGAGTACGAGCGCAACCGCGAGCGGTACGCGTTCCTGCGCTGGGGGCAGCAGGCGTTCGCGAACTTCCGCGTCGTCCCGCCGGGAACGGGGATCGTGCACCAGGTGAACCTCGAGTACCTGGCGCCGGTCGTCGCGACCGCCGGACGGAACGGGCAGCAGGCCGCGTATCCCGACACGGTCCTCGGCACCGACTCGCACACCACCATGATCAACGGCCTCGGCGTCGTCGGCTGGGGCGTGGGCGGCATCGAGGCCGAGGCGGCGATGCTGGGACAGCCCACCGTCATGCTGATCCCGCAGGTGGTCGGCTTCCGTTTGACGGGCACGCTCGCCGAGGGCGCGACGGCGACCGACGTCGTCCTCACCTGCACCGAGATGCTGCGCAAGAAGGGCGTGGTCGGAAAGTTCGTCGAGTTCTTCGGCCCGGGCGTCGAGCACCTCGCCGTCGCCGATCGCGCGACGATCGCGAACATGGCGCCCGAGTACGGCGCCACGATCGGCTTCTTCCCCGTCGACGACGAAACGCTCACCTATCTGCGCCTCTCGGGTCGCGACGACGGTCGCGTGCGGCTCGCCGAGGCGTACTACCGGGCGCAGGGACTCTTCCGCACCAAGGACACGCCCGCGCCCGTCTTCAGCGACACGCTCGAGCTGGACCTCGGCACGGTGGTGCCGAGCCTCGCCGGCCCGAAGCGGCCGCAGGACCGCGTGCCGCTCTCGACCATGAAGACGTCGTGGCAGGCGGCGCGCGCCGAGTACCTGAAGGACAAGGGCGATCCGGCGAAGACCATGCCCGTCGAGATGGGTGGGCAGAAGGGATCGATCGGCCACGGCGCGGTCGTCATCGCCGCCATCACGAGCTGCACGAACACGTCGAACCCGGCCGTGATGCTCGGCGCCGGGCTCCTCGCACGCAAGGCCGCGTCGCGCGGCCTGCGCGTGAAGCCGTGGGTGAAGACGAGCCTCGCGCCGGGGTCGAAGGTCGTGACCCGCTACCTCCAGGCGAGCGGCACGCTCGCCGACCTGGAGGCGCTCGGCTTCAACCTCGTCGGCTACGGCTGCACGACCTGCATCGGCAACTCGGGTCCGCTGCCGGAGCCGGTGGCGACCGCGATCGAGCAGGGCGACCTCGCCGTCGCCGCGGTGCTGTCGGGCAATCGCAACTTCGAGGGCCGCGTGAATCCGCTCACGCGCGCGAACTACCTGGCGTCGCCGCCGCTGGTCGTCGCCTACGCTCTCGCGGGCACCGTCGACTGGGATCCGGCGAAGGATCCGATCGGGACCGATCCCGGCGGCAAGGCGGTCTACTTCCGCGACATCTGGCCGTCCAACGCCGAGGTGCGCGACGCGGTGCGGACCGTCACGGCCGCGCTCTTCCGCGACGAGTACGGCCGCGTCTTCGAAGGCGACCAGCTCTGGCGCGGCATGCCGGTGCCGACCGGCGACCGCTACGCGTGGGACGCCGCCTCGACGTACATCAAGGCGCCGCCCTTCTTCGAGGGCATGCCGAGGACGGCGGGCTCGCCGGGCGACGTCCGCGGTGCACGCTGTCTCGCGCTCCTCGGCGACTCGATCACGACCGACCACATCTCGCCGGCGGGCTCGATCAAGGCCGACAGCCCGGCGGGGCGCTACCTGCAGTCGCTCGGCGTCGGACCGAAGGACTTCAACTCCTACGGCGCGCGGCGCGGCAACCACGAGGTCATGATGCGGGGGACGTTCGCGAACATCCGCATCAAGAACCAGCTCGTCCCCGGCGTCGAGGGCGGCGTCACCGTGCACATCCCGTCGGGCGAACGGCTCGCGATCTACGACGCGGCGATGAAGTACAAGGCCGACGGCACGCCGCTCGTCGTCATCGCCGGCAAGGAGTACGGCACCGGCTCGTCGCGCGATTGGGCGGCCAAGGGCACCTTGCTGCTCGGCGTGCGCGCGGTCATCGCCGAGAGCTACGAGCGCATCCACCGCTCGAACCTGGTCGGCATGGGCGTGCTCCCGCTCGAGTTCCGCGCCGGCGAGAGCGCGCGCGCGCTCGGGCTGACCGGGCGCGAGACGTTCGACGTCGCCGGCATCGCCGAGGGCCTGCGCCCCGGCAAGCCGCTCACGGTGACGGCGCGGGGCGAGGACGGCACGACGAAGGCGTTCACCGTCACGGCGCGCGTCGACACGCCGGACGACGTCGAGTACTACCGGCACGGCGGGCTGCTGCCGTACGTGCTGCGCGGCCTGCTCGGGGCGTAGCAGGTCGCCATCCTCGACGGCGGCGAGACGGCGGAGGATCGCGAGCGCGGCTGGGGCGAGACCCTCGACAAGCTTCCCGCGGTGCTCGCCGTCTAGCGTCACATCGCGGCGACCGCGTACGCGAGCCCGCGAAGCTCGCGTACCTGCTCGTCGATGCGGAACGGAGCGGCGAAGCGCCGCCGCAGCTCCGCGCGTCCGAAGAGCCGCACGACCTCGGGCATCGATCCCGCGAGGCGCGCGCCCAGGAGGCGATGCAGCGTGCGCGCGACCGCACGACCCGCCGGGCCGAGCCGGCTCGCGACGTAGCCCACGTGGCCGATCTCGTCGGCCAGGATCTCGTCGTACAGCAGGCGGATGCGCGCCGCCACGGCGGGCTCGTCGGCGAACAGGGCGACGCCGCGATTGCGGAGCGCGCGGAAGACGACGCAGCCGACCATCTCTGCCATGGCCGTCAGCGGAAGCTGCTGCGCCTCGGGCAGGGCGAGCAGGAGCCGGACGAAGCCCCGCACGACGAGCGCCGGCGGCTTCGGCGTGACCGCGACCCCGAACATCGCCACGACGTCGGCGAGGATGCGCGTGTGGTACACCTCCTGGAGCGCGATGTGGAGGCGCACCGGATCGCTCGTGTCGAGCTTCCCGTAGAGCTCGCCGAGGCCCACGCCGAAGCGCTCGGCCTGGTTCGCCTTCGCGGTGGCGAGGAGCCACAGCATGCGATCGTCGAGCCCCGGTTCGGGACGGCGGCGCGCGAGGTTCCGCGCGAAGACGCCGGCGTCGATCGGACGTGACGACCGCACGGGCTCGCGCTCCAGGCGCTCGAAGAGCGCCTCGCGACGCGAGAGCGTATGGCGGGCGAAGTTCGCCGCGCCGTCGCGCTCGCAGAGGAACCCGAGGTAGCCCTGCTCGGCGGCGGTCACGACGCGCTCCGCACGTCGGCGACGACGAGGATCACGAGGGCGAGCGCAAGCGCCCCGAAGACGAGGGCGCCGGCCCCCAGCCCCGCACATCCCGCCGGAACGACGACGCTTGGAATCCCGCTCCCGATGATCGTGCCGCCCATGGCTGGTCCTCCCTTCACGTCGCACGATACGGATCGGCGCGGACCAGCCACAATCCGCCGGCGGGATCATTTCGCGGCGTCCGGAGCGCCCGGTACGCGCGGGTGGTGCGCCTGGTACGAACGTACTATTGGAGGGCGGCGCGGCGGCGGGGATATTGCTCGGAAGGAGCGCGGCGTGCCGCAGGAGCCCGTAAAGCTGATCCTGGTCGACGATCACCCCGTGTTTCGGGACGGGCTCCGGCAGTGCCTCGAAGCGCGCAAGACGGTGCGCGTGACGGCGGCGGTCGGCAGCGGCGAGGAGCTCTGGAAGGCGATCCGCACCCACGGTCGCCCGCACGCGATCCTGATGGACGTCGAGATGCCGGGCGAGGGCGGCATCGAGCTCACGAAGGCGCTGCACGAGAAGCACCCCGAGGTGCGCGTCGTCATGCTGACGGCGTTCTCGGATTCCGAGCGCGTGTTTGCGGCGCTCAAGGCCGGCGCCGTGGGCTACCTCTTGAAGAACGCGTCGCCCGACGAGATCCGCGACGCGGCGCTGCGCGCCGCGGCCGGCGAGCCGATGCTGTCGGGCGAGATCGCCGGGCGCGTGCTGCGCGAGTTCGAGCGCGAGCGCAAGGAGGAGCACCTGCGCGAGCAGCTCGCAGCGCTCACGACACGCGAGGAGGAGATCCTGAAGCTCCTCGCCACGGGCGAGTCGAACCGCGAGATCGGCCGGCGTCTGTTCATCAGCGAGCAGACGGTGAAGAACCACGTGGCGAGCATCTTCCGGAAGCTGCAGGTGAACGATCGCACGAAGGCCGCGCTCCTCGCCGTGAAGCTCGGGCTCGGCGCCCCGCGACCGGTGTGAGCCCGCGGCTGCGAACGGCGCTCCGCGCGATCGTGATCGCCGCCGGCGCGGCGGTGACGCTCCTCGCCGCGAGCGAGGTGCGCGCCGCCGACTGGCCCATCTATGCGACGTACGTCGCGGTCGCGACCGTGCTGTACCTCTTCTACGTCGAGGTGCTGCCGAACATGCCGCTGCCGATCCCGGGCCTCGCGGCGACCATCGGCTTTCTCTACGTCGGCGGGCTTCCGATCGTGCTGTTCCAGATCGTGGCGTCGGTGCTCTCGTACTTCCTCTATCAGGCGCTTCCGGAGCGCTGGCAGCGATGGGCCCACCCGGGCGTCACGACGGCGCAGCCCGTGGCGCGGCGCGGGACGGGCGAGTTCGTGTTCGGACCCGACTGGGGCGCGTTCCTGATCGGGCTCGCCGCGCGCGCGTGGATCGCGGGCGCGATCGCGCCCGGCGAGCGCCCGACGGCGCACCCCGGCGTGATGGCGATCGCGGAGCTCGGCAGCTACGTCGTCTGGGCGTCGGTATCCGCGCTACCGATCTACGCCTTCCGCTCGCCCATCTGGGCGATGGCGGAGCGCGGCTTCCAGCCGCTCCTGCAGGACATGTTCGTGATCTTCGTGCTGGGGCTCACGCCCTTCGTGTTCATGATCGCGTACGGCTACCAGGCGCACGGCCTGCCGGGCGCGGCCCTGTGGGCGCTCTCGACGATCGGGCTCCACGCGCTGCTGAAGAGCCTCCACGAGCGTCGCGTCGGGATGGAGGCGCTCAACCGCGAGCTCGAGCACCGCGAGCGCCTCTCGGCCATCGGCAGGATGTCGTCGGTCGTCTCGCACCAGATCCTGCAGCAGCTGGGGATCATCCGTCTCTACACCGACCTCATCCGCAATGGCGACGCGACGGGCGATCCCGCGGCGGCCGTCGGTCGGGCGAAGGCGAACGCCGGCCGCGTCGAGGACGCGCTCGACGGCGTCAACCGCGTGATGACGGACCTGCTCGTCTTCAGCCGCGACCTGCGGCTCAACCTCTACGAGCACGCGCTGGGCGACCTGCTCGCCGAGTGCGTGGCCGAGTGCGAGCCGCAGGCGACGGAGCGCGGTGTCGCGCTGCGGCTCGAGTGCGAGCCGGACCTGCGCGTCACGATCGACAAGCTGAAGGTGAAGCAGGCGGTCGCGAACGTGATCCGCAACGCGGTCGAGGTCTCGCCGGCGGGCACGGCGGTGCTCGTCCAGGGCGCTCGGCGGGACGAGGCGATCGAGGTGACCGTCATCGATCGCGGCCCCGGCATCCCCGAGCCAGAGCGCGCCGCCATCTTCATGCCGTTCTTCACCACCAAGGAGACCGGGACCGGGCTCGGGCTCGCCATCGCGCGCGAGTTCGTGGTCGCGCACGGTGGCGAGATCCGAGTCGACGGTCGGGCGGGGGACGGGGCGTGCTTTGTCGTGCGACTGCCGCTACGTCCGGGGGCCTGAGCTACGCGGCGACGGTGCGGGCCGTCATGCGCGCGTCCGCTTCGACACGACGCGGGCCCAGGACGAGGTAGGAGAGGGGACCGACGCTCCCGAAGGCGAGCGTCAGGAGCGCGTAGGGAAGCCACGCGCGCCCGTGGGCGCGCGCGTCCTCCCACATCCAGGCGGCGACGAGGCCGAGCGCGATGCACGCATCGGCGAACAGGGTCGTCGTCGCCAGGTTCGCGAAGCAGAGCGCCAGGCTCCCCTCGAACCCGTGGGTGTAGATCGTGTAGGCCGTGAGCGCCGCGAAGTCGGCGAGCACGATCCCGAGAGCGATCCGTCGTCCGTTGGTCATGTGAACCTCCTTGGCAGGATGGCAGTCCAATTCCCGTGCCGCCGCGCCGGCCCCACGCCGCGTGCGGCTGGTCCCGGCGCGTGTGGCGGCGGCGCCACGGCCCGTAGCGGCGGCGCCGCGGGCCGCCGTTGCAGGCCGGAGAAGGACTGGGGGAGAATCCCTCGCCGTGGGCGGCCCGCAGGTTGCAGACGCTCGGAGCATGCTCGCACGACTCCTCGTCCCCGGTAGCCTTCGCTGGTGGGGAACGGCCCTCGGCGTCGTCATCAGCGTCGGCGATGCGGCGATGCTCTCGTTCTTCGGGACGAGCTTCACCCTGGGCGGCCGCGACGTCTTCTGGCTCGTCTCGGCCTGGTTCGGGGGCACGGGCGGGCTCCTCGGCTTCCTGCTCGGCGACGCGATCGAGCTGCGACGTCGCGAGCGCGCGGCCGCCGAGGCGCTCGCCGGCGCACGCACCCGGCTCGCGCAGAGCGAGAAACTGGCGGCGCTGGGCCAGCTCGCCGCCGCGATCGCACACGAGGTGCGGAACCCCCTCGCCGTCGTGCGCTCGGCCGCGCAAGGGATCACCGAGACGCTGCCCGCCGACGACGTGAACGGGCGGCGATCGGCGTCGTTCATCATCGCGGAGGTCGACCGCCTGGCGAGCGTCGTGAGCTCGCTGCTCGCGTTCGCGCGTCCGCTCCAGATCCAGCTCCGTCCCGTGCCGCTCGACGACGTGGTCGCGCGTGCGGCGGATCTCGCCCAGGGCGAGCTGGCGGCGAAGGGGGTCGGCCTCCAGCGCGACGAGCCGTCGGTGCTTCCCGTCATCACGGCCGACGGCGATCTCGTCTGCCAGGTGCTGCTGGGTCTCCTTTCGAACGCCGCCGAGGCCGCCCCCGCCGGTGGCGAGGTCACGCTGAGCGCGCGTGCCGAGAACGGCGCCGTCCGCATCGCCGTTGCCGACAACGGCCCCGGCGTGAAGGAGGAGATCCGCGGGCGCATCTTCGAGCCCTTCTTCACGACCCGCTCGCGCGGCACCGGCCTCGGCCTCGCCGTCGCGCGCCACATCGTCGAAGCCCACGGCGGCCGCATCGAAGTGGGCGACCGCCCCGGCGGCGGCGCCTGCTTCACGGTGCTGCTGCCCCTGGAGGCCGCGTGAAACGCGGCCGACGCCCACCGGAGCGCCGCGCCACGGGCGCGGCGCGCACGCCATGAGCACCCGCGTCCTCGTCGTCGACGACGAGCCTCGCATGGCCGAGGTGATGGCGGCGGCGCTCGCGCGCGCGGGACACGAGTGCACGGTCTGCACCTCCGGCGCGCAGGCGCTCGGGACGCTCGAGGAGCGCGGTGCCGACGTGGTCGTGACCGACTGGAAGATGCCCGACATGGACGGCCTCGCGCTGCTGCGCGCCGTGCACGCGAAGCGGCCCGGGTTGCCCGTGATCCTCGTCACGGCGCACGGCACGGTGCCCGCGGCGGTGGCGGCGATGCGCGAGGGCGCCTTCGACTACGTGACCAAGCCCTTCGACAACGACGAGCTGCGCGCGCTGGTCGCGCGTGCGCTCGATCTCGTGCGCCTCGAGCGCGAGAACCAGTACCTGCGCCAGGAGGTGGGCTCACGCTACGGGCCCGACGCCATCGTGGCCGAGAGCCCGCAGGGCCGCGCCATGCTCGAGCTCGTGAAGCGCGTCGCGCCGAGCCGCGCGGCCGTGCTCATCCAGGGCGAGAGCGGAACGGGGAAGGAGCTGGTGGCGCGCCTGCTGCACTTCTGGAGCGATCGCGTCGGACGGCCGTTCGTCGCGGTCAACATGAAGGCGTTCGCCGAGAGCGTCATCGAGAGCGAGCTCTTCGGACACGAGCGCGGCGCGTTCACCGGCGCCGTCGCCGCGCGCGCGGGCTGCTTCGAGCGCGCGCACGGCGGCACGCTCTTCCTGGACGAGATCGGCGAGATCGGCGCCGACGTGCAGGCGAAGCTCCTGCGCGTCGTGCAGGACGGCGAGGTGCTGCCGGTCGGCGGCACCAGATCGCGCCGGGCGGACGTGCGGCTCGTGACCGCCACCAATCGCGTCCTGCGCGACGAGGTGACGGCCGGCCGGTTCCGCGAGGATCTGTACTTCCGCCTGAACGTGATCCCGATCCAGCTCGTCCCGCTCCGCGAGCGGCCGGGCGACGTCCTCCCGCTCGCGCGCCACTTCCTCGCCCGCCACGCCAGCGAGGCCGGGCGGCGTCTCGAGTTCTCGGCCGAGGCGGAGGACGTCCTGCGGGCACACCCCTGGCCCGGCAACGTCCGGGAGCTCGAGAACGCCATCGAGCGCGCGGTCGTGCTGGCCCGAGACGCCATGGTCACGCCCGAGGACCTCCTACTGGAGCAGGGGACGCGGGGGGCGGGGGCCGTCCCCGCCGAAGGCACCCTCCAGGAATGCCTCGACGGCGCCTCGGCGGCCCGCATCCGGGCGGCCCTGTCGGCGGCCGGGGGCGAGCGCACGGCCGCGGCAAAGGCGCTGGGGGTCGATCGGACCACGCTATATCGCCTGATGCGGCGTCTGGGGCTCTGACCCCCAGGGCTCCGAAGCGTTGTCAGGAGCTGCGTGACCGGCATATCATGCCAGCATGCAGACCCTGAAGGCGCGGGTGCGCGCTGGCCGCCTGGTACTGGACGAGCCCACCCGGCTTCCCGAGGGTACCGAGATCGAGCTCACTACGACCGAGCGCGGCGACGACCTCGATGCGCAGGAACGGGCCGCGCTGCACACGGCGCTGGCCGACGCGTGGCAGAGCGCCACGCGGGGCGAAACCAAGCCGGCCAAGCAGCTGGCGACGAAGCTTCGCAAGCGCGCGTGAAAGTCAGGGTCCGAACGACCCGCCAGGCGGACGAGCAGGCCCTCCGCGTCGCCGATTGGTGGCGCGAGCATCGTACCGCCGCCCCCACCGTGTTCGTCGACGAGCTGGTCGGGGCGATCGCCCTCCTGGAGGACGCGCCCGACATCGGCCGCCGCTATCGCCGCGCCAAGGTGCCCGGCCTGCGCCGCCTCTTGCTCCCGCGCTCGGCCCACCACGTCTACTACGTGCACGACGCGACCGCGGGCGAGGTGGTCCTCCTCGCCATGTGGGCGGCGGTCCGACGAGCCGGCGTACCCCTGCACTGAGGAGCGCCCGGGACGGTGCCGCTCGACCAGTACCGTCGCAAGCGGGACTTCCGTCGTACGCCCGAGCCGCAGGGCGGTCACGCGCGCGGCCCGGGGCTGGCATACGTGATCCAGAAGCACGCCGCCCGCCGGCTCCACTACGACTTCCGCCTCGAGCTGGACGGAACGCTGAAGAGCTGGGCCGTCCCGAAGGGCCCGAGCCTCGATCCATCGGAGAAGCGTCTCGCCGTGCACGTGGAGGATCACCCGCTCGACTACGGCAGCTTCGAGGGGGTGATCCCGCCGGGACAGTACGGGGCGGGCAGCGTCGTGCTGTGGGATCGCGGGCGCTGGGTGCCGCGCGAAGACCCTCACGAGGGCTACGCCAAGGGGAAGCTCAAGTTCGAGCTGATCGGTGAGAAGCTTCGCGGCGGGTGGACGCTCGCGCGCATGGGCGGTCGCGCGGGCGAAGGCGGCAAGAACTGGCTCCTTCTGAAGGAGCGCGACGGCGCCGCGCGGCCGCTTTCCGAGGGCGACGTCCTGGAGGAGCGGCCGGAGAGCGTCGCCGGCGATCCGCCGGCCGCCGACGCGCCCCACGCGAAGCTGCCCGCCAAGCTCTCGCCCCAGCTCGCGACCCTCGCCTCGGAGCCACCCGCGGGCGACGAGTGGATCCACGAGCTCAAGTACGACGGCTATCGCGCCCTCTGCCGGATAGAGCACGGCCGCGCGCGCCTCTTCTCGCGCAGCGGCAAGGAGTGGACGAAGGAGATGGCGCCGATCGCCGCCGCCGCGGCGACGTTGCCGGCGGAGAGCGCCTGGCTCGACGGCGAGGTCGTGGTGCTGCAGCCCGACGGTCGCACGAGCTTCCAGGCGCTGCAGAACGCGCTCTCGACCGGTCGCGCCGACGCGCTCGCCTACTACGTCTTCGACCTGCCGTACGCCGACGGCCGCGATCTCCGCAAGGTGCCGCTCCACGCGCGCAAGCAGGAGCTGGCGGCGCTCCTCGCACAGGCGGGCGCGGCTCGCAGCCTCCTGCGCTACTCCGATCACGTCGACGGCAACGGCGCCGCGTTCCTGCGCCACGCGACGAAGCTCGGCGTCGAGGGCATCGTGTCGAAGCGGCGCGACGCCGCGTACGAGAGCCGCCGCACGACGACGTGGCTGAAGGTGCGGCTCTTGAAGCGCCAGGAGTTCGTGATCGGCGGCTTCACCGATCCCGCCGGCAGCCGGACGGGGCTCGGGGCGCTGCTCCTCGGCGTGTACGACGGCAGGAAGCTCGTCTACGTCGGGCGCGTCGGCACGGGCTTCGACGACCGCACGCTGCGCGCCCTGCGCGCGCGCCTGGAGAAGCTGGAGATCGCGGAGTCGCCGTTCGAGTCGAGCGAGGTGGCGCCGCCCAAGGGCAGCCACTTCACGCGTCCCGAGCTGGTCGGCGAGGTCGCGTTCACCGAGTGGACGGGCGACGGCCAGCTCCGCCATCCGACCTTCCAGGGGCTGCGCGAGGACAAGCGAGCCCACGACGTGGTACGCGAGCGAGCAGCCGTGCTACCGCCTCGCAACCAGGCGACGCAGGTCGCGGGCGTGCGCCTCACACACCCCGAGCGGGTCCTCTACCCCGAGGTCGGGGTGACGAAGCTCGAGCTGGCGCAGTTCTACGAGTCGATCGCGCGCTGGATCCTGCCGCACCTGGCCGGCCGTCCGCTCTCGCTCCTGCGCGCGCCGGACGGTCTTGCCGGCGAGCAGTTCTTTCACAAGCACATCGGCAAGGGCTGGCCCGACGCGCTCCGGCGCGTGAAGGTGCGCGAGGGCGGTCGCGAGGTGACGTACGCGGCCGTCGACGACGCGGCGGGCCTGGTCGCGCTCGCGCAGATGGACGTGCTCGAGATCCATCCGTGGGGATCGCGGCACGACCAGATCGAGCATCCCGACCGCATGATCCTGGACCTCGACCCCGATCCCGATCTGCCGTGGCGTCGCATCGTCGAGGCCGCGGCCCACGTGCGCGTCTTCCTGCACGACATGGGACTCACGAGCTTCGTCAAGACGACGGGCGGGAAGGGGCTGCACGTGGTGGTGCCGATCGCGCGGCGGCTCGAGTGGGACGAGGTGAAGGACTTCGCCGGCGGCGTGGCGCGCGTCCTCGCGCGGCGCGACCGGGATCTCTTCACGGCGTCCATGTCGAAGTCGGCGCGGACGGGCAAGGTGTTCGTCGACTACGTGCGCAACGCGCGCGGCCAGACCGCCGTGGCGGCGTACTCGACGCGCGCACGGCCGACCGCGCCGGTGTCGACGCCGCTGCGCTGGGACGAGCTGCTCGCCGAGACGTCGGCCGACCGGTGGACGGTGCGGAACCTCGGGCGCCGGCTCGCGGCGGCCAAGCGCGACCCGTGGGCGGGCTTTGCGACGCTGCGGCAGGGGATCACGGCGGAGATGCGGAGCGAGCTCGGCGGCTCCGAGTGAAGGGGGTCGCTGGCGCGCAATGTGCTGTCAACCCGGAAAACCGGGAATTCCGAAGGCGATCCGCGCCACAATGCCCGAGCATTTCCAGGACACCGCACCACTTCCACCCAACTGACGACAGAACGGGAGGGGCGTTCCATGGGCTCACGTGCGCTCATCTGGTCGGCATTGGCCGCCTTCGTGATCTACCTGGGCGGCGTGATCGTGCTGGGCGAGCCACCCGGTGCGGGCGCCACCGGCGCGGAGGTGGTGTCCTGGTTTCGCGAGCATCGCGACGCCGCGCGCTGGTTCGTGTGGGCGGGTCCCGTGAGCGCGCCGTTCGTCGCGGTGATGTTCGCGCTCCAGCGCCGCCTGATCCCGGCGCCGCATCGCGACGTGTTCCTTCTGGGCGCGGTCGGCATCGTCGCCACCATTCCCGTGCAGTCGTGGACATGGGGCGGCCTCGCGCTGCACGCCGACCGCCTCGAGCCTGCGACGGCGCGCGCGCTGCTCGACGTCGCCATGTTCTGGGGACCCGTTCTCACGGGATCGACGCTGACGCTGATGGCGCCGGTGACGCTCCTCGCCCTGCGCGGCGAGGCCGGGCTGCCGAGATGGCTCGGCGTCCTGGGTGCGATCGCCATCGTCGAGCAGCTCGTCGAGACGATCACGATCTTCGGCGAGACCGGCTTCACCGAGCCGGGCGGTGCGATGAACCTACAGCTCGGCGCAGGGCTCGTGTGGGCGTGGATCCTGGCGTTCGCGATCTGGGGAGGAGTGCGAGGGAGGGCGGCGGCGACCGTTCGAGCCTAGGATCGCCAGCCGCACACTCCCCGGCGACGACCGCTACTTCTTGATCTTCAGGTCGACGCCGGCACCGCCGAGCGTCACCTTCACGCCCTGGGTCGTGGACACCAGATCCACCTCGACCCCGTTCTGGTTTCGCATGGCGGCCACGCTGCCGCCGCCGCCGATGGCCGCGCCGGCGGCCACCGCGGTGTAGTTGCCGTCGAAGTCGGACAGCTTCTTCAGGTTGTACACCTTGCCGGTCGCCTCGATCTTGGTGACCCCGACGTCCCCGACCGAGAGACCGGAGACCGAGATCGGGTAGTGTTTTCCTTTGTAGGTGAGGGTACCGCTGCCCCAGCTGAATCCGATGCCCGCGGCAACCGAACCTTCGCTCAGCCGGAGGGTCGCATCCGGCGCCTTGCTCTTCGCGTGGGCCAGACCGACCGCCAATCCCAGGGCCACGATCGTCATCAGCTTCGTCATCCGTCGCATTCAGGCTTCTCCTTCTGGTTGGGGGGGGGACGTTCGTCCTCCCCTTCCGTCATCGGCGCTCCTGCGTCAATGGTCTGCGGCACATGGCCGAGCGCACGACCGGGGCGGCCCGCTTCCCGCGGGAGCCGATCGACAGCCTGATCGAGCCGATCGAGCGCTTCATGCACGTCGAGGCGGCGGGCGGCATCGTGCTCCTCGCCTGCACCGTCATCGCGCTCGCGATCGCGAACTCGCCGTTCGGCGAGGCGTACCACCACTTCTGGGAGACGGAGGTCGGGATCACGGTGGGCGGGCTGCGGCTCAGCCACTCGCTCGAGCACTGGATCAACGACGGTCTCATGGCTCTCTTCTTCTTCGTCGTCGGGCTCGAGGTGAAGCGGGAGCTCGTGCTGGGCGAGCTGCGCGATCCACGGCGCGCCGTGCTGCCGCTCGCCGCCGCCGTCGGCGGCATGGCCGTCCCCGCCGCCGTCTTCCTGGCGCTCCAGTCCGGAGGTCCGGCGCAACGCGGGTGGGGCATCCCCATGGCGACCGACATCGCATTCGTCGTCGGCTGCATGGCCGTTCTCGGGACGCGCGTCTCGCACGGTCTGCGCGTCATGATCCTCACGCTCGCGATCGCCGACGACATCGGCGCCATCCTGGTGATTGCGTTCGGCTACAGCACGGGGATCCACGTGGTTCCGCTCGTACTGGGGGCCGCCGGCGCCGCGGCAATCGTCGCGCTGGCGCGCCTCGGTGTCCGCTCGTTCGGCGTGTACACGCTGGTCGGTGCGCTCGTCTGGCTCGCGTTCCTGCAGTCGGGGATCCACGCCACGCTGGCGGGGGTGGTGATCGGGCTTCTCACCCCGGCGCGTGCGTACTTGAACGAGAGCGCGTTCGCGCATTTTCTCCAGCGCACGGCGGAGATCGTTCGCGGTGGTCCTCCCGACGTCGCGAGCGTGCGCGACCTCGAGCGCGCCACGCGCGAAACCGTCTCGCCGCTCGCGTACCTGGAGACGCGACTCCATCCGTGGGTGGGATTCGTCGTCATGCCGATCTTCGCGCTCGCCAACGCCGGCGTCCCGATCGGCCCGGGCTTGATGTCCGATCCCGTCGCGCTCGCCGTCGCGGCTGGGCTCGTGATCGGGAAGCCCCTCGGCATCGTCGCGACGAGCTGGGTCGCGGTCCGGCTCGGGATCGCACGGCTTCCCGACGGCGTGTCGTGGACTGCGATCGCCGCCGGCGGCTGCCTCGCCGGGATCGGATTCACGATGGCGCTCTTCGTCGCCGGGCTCGCCCTCGAGGGGAGTTCCCTCGAAACGGCCAAGGTCGGGATCCTCGCTGGATCGTTCGTCGCGGCGGTGCTGGGGCTCGGGCTCTTCGTCGCGAGCGCGCCGGCGCGCGCCGAGAGCTGAATCAGCTCGGCGCGCCGGCCGCCGTCGCGTGGGGTGACCATCGCAACTCGGTGCGGGGGGCGTCGTCGGGCGGATACGCGAGCGTCCCCTTGCGGAAGCTCACGAACGCCAGCTCGGGGAGGCTGAAGACGATCCCCTGCAAGCCCGCCCACGACGTCGTCGGTGATAGATGCCGCTCGGGGGAGCG
Organism: Candidatus Eisenbacteria bacterium; assembly: GCA_035577985.1. NCBI lineage: Bacteria > Candidatus Eiseniibacteriota > Candidatus Eiseniibacteriota bacterium. The sequence goes on along the minus strand of DATJZY010000025.1, from coordinate 24,555 downwards.
ACAACCATCCCGGCTACTTTATGCGTCTCGCCGATTTTGGTAGGCGGCCGGATCGCGCTCGTCATGACGCTGGAATCGAGACTGGCGATCCTCTGCTTCCTCGTCGGCTCCGCGGCCTACGTGCACTTCCGCGGCCGCGCGCGGCTCCCGCTGCGGCGCCAGCTCACGGACCACTCGACGTTCGCGGCGCCGTACAACGTACTCGTCTATCTGTTCTCGGCGGTTCCGCGCCGCCCGCGGCTCGACGTCGCCGACTTTCCGCACCTGGCCCCGCTGCGCGAGCACTGGCGGGAGATCCGCGACGAAGCACTCCGGCTCCGCGACGGCGCGCACATCCGCGCGGCCGAGAAGCGTAACGACATCGCCTTCAACGCCTTCTTCCAGCGCGGATGGAAGCGCTTCTACGTCAAGTGGTACGACGACGTGCTGCCGTCGGCACGGGCGCTCTGCCCGCGGACGGTCGAGCTGGTCGAGTCCATCCCGGAGGTCAATGCAGCGCTCTTCGCGTTCCTGCCGGCCGGCGGCAAGCTCGCTCCACACCGCGATCCGTTCGCAGGCTCGCTGCGCTACCACCTGGGCCTCGTGACGCCCAACTCCGACGCCTGCCGCATCTGGATCGACGGAGAGCCGTATTCGTGGCGCGACGGCGAGGACGTGGTGTTCGACGAGACGTTCGTCCATCGCGCCCTCAACGCGACCGACCAGGACCGGATCATCCTCTTCTGCGACGTCGAGCGCCCGCTGCGCACGCCCGTCGCGCGGGCGGCGAACCGGTTCGTCGCGCGGAAGATCCTGAAGGTGACGGCGGCGCAGAACGTGCCGACCGAGAAGGTCGGGCTCGTGAACCGCGTCTCGGCGCTCATCTACTGGTATCGCGGCTTCCTGCGACGGGCGAAGAAGGTGAACCGCACGGCGTACTACGCGGTCGAGTACGCGGTGCTGGGGGCGCTGCTCTACCTGATCTTCTTCGCCGTCCGCGCCGGGCGCTGACGCGCGCGCTACGGCTCGGCGAGCGGCTCGACCGACGCCACCAGGAAGTCGGGCTGGCCCGCGAGCCACATCCCGATGATCCGAAGGCGCGCGCAGAGGACGAAGAGCAGAAGCAGCCGGCGGCGCGTCGTCATGGCGGCGGCTTCGCCGGCGCGTCGCGTCCGTCGGCGACCGCAACGCCGTTCTTGCCGCCGAACTTGGCGCGGTACATGGCCCGATCGGCGGCGCGGAAGAGGCTCTCCGCGTCGGACCCGTGCGTCGGGAACGTGGCGACGCCGACGCTGGCGGTGAGCGTCGTGATGTCGTTCTCCATCCCGTCGGGCTTCGCGCACGCCGCCACGGCGGCGCGGATCTGCTCGGCGACGGCCCGCGCGGCCTCGGTCGCGGTCGCCGGCATGACCACCACGAACTCGTCGCCGCCGAAGCGGGCCGCCACGTCGCCTGGGCGGATGCGCTCGGAGATGAGGCGGCCGACCGTGGCGATGGCCCGGCTGCCGACGAGGTGGCCGTCGCGATCCACCACGCCCTTCAACCCGTCGAGGTCGAGCACGAGTAGCGAGACGGGGCCGCCGTGGGCGAGCGCCGCCGGGAGCACGGCCCCGAAGTGTCGCGTGTTGCCGAGCCCCGTGAGGTCGTCGGTGATCGAGGCGACCTCGACCCGATGGTAGAGCTGCGCGTTGGCGATCGCGATCGCCGCCTGGCCGGCGAGCGCTCCGACGAGGCGGAGCTGATCCGGCGTGAAGCGCGGCCCGTCGAGGTTGTTGATGACCTGCAGGACGCCGAGCAGCTCGTCGCGGTGCAGGAGCGGCACGCAGATCATGCTGCGCGGGACGAGCCCGGTCCGGTTCGCCAGCGTGGGATCGTGCCGCGCGTCGGTCGCCGCGTCGTCGAGGCAGACGGCCTCGCGGTGCCGTGCCACCCAGCCGGCGATGCCCTGGTCGAGTCGCAGGCGTACGCCGTCGACGACGCCGGCGCGCAGGACGCGCGAGGAAGTGAAGACGAGCTGCCGCCCCCCGGGGTCGTGGAGGAGGAGCACGGTCGTTCGGCTGGGGACGGCCGACGCGACCCGTGCGAAGACCAGCTCGAGCGCCTCGGCGTCGTGCGCGATGCTGGTCGGATCGAGCGCCGGCGCGAGCTCGGCGGCGACGTCCTCCACCCGCTTTCGATCGGTCGCGTCGAAGGCCCCGCCGTCGTAGCGATCGCGGAGGTCGAGGAGACCGACGCGGCGACCGCCGTGCTGCAGCGCCACCACGAGGCGGCGGGCGTCGGAGCCGATCTCCCGCATGCTCGCGGGCTGCCCGCGGGTCAGCGTCTCCTCGCACAGCGTCTCGCTGGCGACGAAGACGAGCTCGGCACGCGCGGCATCGTAGAGCAGGAGCGAGAGCCCCTCGGCGGACGTGACGCTCTTGATGCGGGCGAGCACCGTCCGCACGAGCTGTGCCAGGTCGAGCGTGGAGCTGAGCGCCCGAAGGCTCTCGTAGAGGACCTCCAGCTCGTGGACCCGGCGCGCGAGGGCGCCGCCGTCCGGATCAGCCGCCATCGGGTGGGAGATCTATACCAGACGCGCCCGCTTTCACGAGACGGGGCGCCGGCCGCCCGCTTCAGGCGCCCTTCACGATGCCGAGCGGGAAGGTCGGCACGAGGTGCTTCTCGAGGAACGCGGGACCCTCGGCCGGAGCGACGAACCAGTCCGTCGGGCACATGGTGAGGATCTCGACCAGCGAGAAGCCCTTGCCGTCCAGCTGCGTGCGGAAAGCGTCGTGCAGGTACTGCTGCGCGAGCTTGATGCCCGACGGCGTGTGGGCCGCCGCGCGCGCGACGTACGCCGCGCCGTCGAGCTGCGCCACCAGCTCGCAGATCTTGATCGGGCGCCCGTGGCGCTCCGGGTCGCGCCCGCCGACCGTGGTCTTGGTGTGCTGTCCGAGCACGGTGGCGGCCGTCATGTGTCCGCCGGTCTCGCCGAAGACGGCGTTGTTGAAGACGATGGCCGTGATCTTCTCGCCGCGCGCCGCGGCGTGCAGCACCTCCTGGAGGCCCTCGGAGATCATGTCGCCGTCGCCCTGCATGGTGAAGACGAGCGCGTCGGGTCGCACGCGCTTCACGCCCGTCGCAACCGACGGCGCACGACCGTGCAGCGCCTGCATGACGTCGAGGTCCATGATCATGGGGAACGCCGTGTAGCAGCCGATCCCCGCGACGCAGATCGTGCGGTCGCGGAGACCGAGCTGCCCCACGATCTCGAGGATCGTGCGCAGGGCGACCGGCTCGCCACAGCCCGGGCAGAGCGAGTGCTCGGTGCGCAGGAGCAGATCGGGCACGGCGAAGACCTTCTCCATCGCGTCGCTCATGACCGGGCCTCCCCGGGGTACACGGCCTCGATCTGCCGCAGGATGTGCTCGACGCTGAGCAGCGGGCCCACGCCGAATCCCGAGTGGTCGTGGCTGATGCCGCCGATCGCGTGCACCGGTGCCCGCCCGCGCACGGCCAGCTCGACGTCCTCGATCATCTGTCCCGCGTTGAGCTCGAAGACCGCGACGGCGCGGGCACGCTCCGCGGCGCGCGCGACCACCTCGCTCGGGAAGGGCCAGAGGCTGATCGGACGCACCCAGCCCACGCGAAGGCCGCGCTCGCGCGCCAGCCGGACCGCGTACTTCGCGAACCGTCCGGGAAACCCGAACGCCACGACCACGAGCTCCGCGTCGTCGAGATCGTCCGCCTCCACGCGCACCTCCTCGGCCTTGATGGCGGCGTGCTTGGCGGGCACCGCCGCCAGGGCCGCGCCGTGGTCGGTCGCGAGCTTCTCGGGTGCGCCGAGCGGCGAGAGGGTAATGCCGCGCCGTCCTTTCGCGCCCGTGATCGCCCACGCCTTCGGCGGCAGCTCGGGGAACGACGCCGGACCGAGATCCACGATCTCGGAGGTGTGCGACAGGAGGAAGTCGCCCATGATCATGACGGGGTTCCGCCACTTGTCCGCGACGTGGAACGCCGTCTGGACGAGGTCGACGGCTTCCTGCGCCGACGCCGGCGCGAGCACGATGAACCGGTAGTCGCCGTGGCCGCCGCCCCGCGTCGCCTGGAAGTAGTCACCCTGGCCGCGGCACATGTTGACCGCGACGACGGGAATCTGTGCGTTCGCCAGCTCGGCGAAGCTCTCCTGCATGAGGCTGATCCCCTGGCCGGTCGACGCGGTCATCGCGCGCACGCCGCAGCCGGCGGCACCCCACACCATGCCGATCGCCTCGATCTCGCTCTCGGCGTTCATGCACGTGCCGCCCACCTGCGGCAGGCGAACCGACATGTACTCGAGGATCTCGGTCGACGGCGTGATCGGGTAGCCCGCGTAGAACCGGCATCCCGCGCGCACGGCCGCCTCGGCGAGCGCCGCCGAGCCCTCCATGAGCGCGCGATCCGTCGCCGGCGCGCTCACGACGCGCTCGCTTCCTGCGGCGCGCGGAAGACTTCGAAGCAGAAGTCGGGGCACACCTTCGCGCACAGCTCGCAGCCGGTGCACCCCTCGAGGAGCATCGGATGGCGATATCCCTTGCGGTTCACCGCCTCGGACATGACGAGCACCTTCGGCGGACACACGGGGATGCAGAGGAGACAGCCCTTGCAGAGCTCGCGATCGATCGTGACCGTCGCCTGCATTCAAACGCCTCCCGCGACGGCGCCGGGGCCGCGCGCCCAGTCGGCGCCGCGCGCGAGCAACGCCGCGTTCGCGTCGGCCATGCGCGCGCGATGCGCCGGAAGCGCCGCGCGCATGGCGGCGACGACGCGGTCCATGGCGACGATCGTGGTGTGGGCGACGAATCCGCCGAGCATGATCATGCCGGCGCCCATGGGGCTGCCGGCCTCCTCGGCGAGCCGGGTCGCGGGGATGGGCACCAGCCTCGCGCCGTCGTGCGGCGGCGGCGGCACGAGCGTCTCGTTCGTGAACAGGAGTCCGTCGGGCCGGAGCTTTCCGAGCAGCGGCTCGAGGGACCGCGGGTGCATGGCGACGACGCTCCAGCACGCGGGCACGATCGGCGGCGCCTCGATCGGCGCGTCGCCGATTACGAGCGTCGAATCGCTCGGGCTGCCGCGCATCGCGCCGTGATAGACGCCGAACAGCATGGCGTGCCGGCCCTCGTCGGCAGCCGCCTGCGCCAGCACCTTGGCCATGAGCTGGATGCCCTGGCCGCCGATGCCGGTGAAGACGATCTCCCGCTCCATCAACGCGTTCCCGCGCCGCGGGCCACGGCGCCGCGGTCGCGCACGCCACGCTCGCGCAGCTCGGCGGCGAGGCCGGCGAGCAGATGGCGCACGATGGCGCCGAACACGTCGTCCAGGTCCCGTGTCAGCATGTAGGGCATGTGCGCCGCGATCTCGGCGACGTCCTCCGACCGGAGCCCCTCGGCCGCGCCGCCGGTGCGCACGGCCTGGGCGTAGAACGACGGCGAGAAGGACGGGCCGCGAACCTCCGACGAGACGAAGCCGAGCGTGCTCCACATGATCTCGCGCGAAGCGCGCACGGCGTCGGGCCCGTCGAAGCCGGCGTCGCGCAGGATCTGGAGCAGGGTGTTGGTCGCGCGCAGGAGCGCCGGCGCGTAGTGCCCGTGATGCAGCAGGATCGAGACCGCGGCGGGCGAAGCGACGAGGTGATTGCGGAGCGAATGCATCCACGCGGCGGCCCGGACGGTCCACGGGCCGCGCTCGGGGATCTCGAGCTCGAGCCGATCGAGCACCTGGGCCACGATCGCGGTCACGAGGTCGTCCTTGCTGCGCACGTGGCGGTAGAGCGACATCGGCGCCGTCCCGAGCGCGTCGGCGAGCGCGCGCATGTTGAGCCCCTCGACGCCGCGCTCGGCGAGGAGGCGGAGGCCGACCTCGACGATGCGTTCGCGGGTGAGGGGCGCGTCGGCGGCGGAGCGTGCCCGCCCCCGTCCCGCCCGCCGGCCAGCTCGTCGCGTGGTGCTCTTGACCATCGGGGTGCGTACTTAGTAGCGTACACTGTACGCTCGGTGCAAGACCCCCCGAGGCCCGAAGGAGGCCCCCGACGATGTGGTTCGAGATGCGCAGAGAGGACCTGGGATTCGTCGCCCGCGCGCCGATCGTGCACGTGGCCGAGGCCTCGCTCGCGGCGCCCCGCGCGTCCGTCTTCGGTGCCTTCACGGAGCCGCGCGGGTGGCCCGCGTGGTTTCCTGGCGTGCGCGCGGCGTCGTACACGAGCCCGCCGCCTTATGGCGTCGGGACGATCCGGGAGGCCCTCGTCTCCGGTACGCGCTGGGTGGAGGAGATGATCGCCTGGGACGAGGGCACGCGATGGGCGTGGACGGTGCTCCGCGCCTCGGTTCCACTGGCGAAGGCCCAGGTCGAGTCGTTCGAGCTCGCCGACGCTGCGGACGGGGGCACGCGCGTTCGCTGGACGGTGGCGATGGAGCCCCGTCTCATCGCGCGTCTCGGCGCGCCGCTCGCCGGACGCACGATCGCGCGCCTGCTCGAGCGCGCGGCGCGCAATCTGGAAACCCACCTGCACGTCGCGCCGCCTGCGGCGCCGTCGGTCGCCGCGCGATGACACGCGTCGCGCCGAGGGTGCTGGTGCAGGTCCGCGACACGCTGGCACGACGCATCGCCGAAGCCGTCCCCGACGTGGAGGTGGTGTCGATCCCGTCCGAGGGCGATCTGCCGCCGGCGGTCGCCGGCGAGGTCCTGCTGACGATGGCGTGGGGCGCCCCGAACCTCGCCCAGGTGCTCGCGCGCGGCGTGCGCTGGGTGCACGCGCTCGGCACCGGCGTCGATGCGTTCCCGATGGAGCTCCTGGCCGATCAGACGCTCACCTGCTCGCGCGGCGGGAGCGCGATCCCGATCGCGGAATGGGTGCTGGCGGTGATGCTCGCCTTCGAGAAGCGGCTTCCCGACGCGTGGATCCACGCCGTGCCCGAGGGCGGCTGGAGCCGGCAGCGGCTCGGCACGCTCAACGGGAAGACGCTCGGCCTCGTGGGTCTCGGCGGCATCGGCACCGCCGTCGCCGAGCGCGCGCTGCCGTTCGGCATGCGGGTCCGCGCCTGCCGCCGGAGCGCGGCGCCCGCGCCGCTCCCGGGCGTCGAAATCGTCGGCACGATCGCCGAGCTGGTCTCGGGCGCGGATCACGTCGTCGTCGCGGCCCCGGCGACGGCCGCGACACGCCGCGCGCTCGATCGGGACGTGTTCGCCGCGATGAAGCGCGGCGTTCACCTCGTGAACGTGGCGCGCGGCGCGATCGTCGACCAGGATGCGCTGCGAGCGGCCCTCGAGGACGGCACCGTCGCGATGGCGTCGCTCGACGCCGTCCTGCCCGAACCGCTGCCCGAGGGCCACTGGATGTACACGCACCCGCGCGTGCGCCTCTCCCCCCACGTGTCGTGGAACATGCCGGAGGCGGCCGAGCTGCTGATCGAACCCTTCGTCGACAATCTGCGTCGGTACCGCACCGGCGCCCCGCTGACGGGCGTCGTCGACCGCGCGGCGGGCTACTAGAGGAGAGCCAGATGAGCGAATCCGGACGCACCTTGGGGAACGTGGCCACGCGGCTTCTCCTGGAGAACGACCGCGTGCGCATCTGGGAGCTCGACCTCGCACCGGGCGCGCGCTCGGACACGCATCGACACGACGTCGACTACGTCCTCGTGCAGATCGAGGGCGATCGCATCGCCGCCCAGCCCGAGGCCGACACCGGCGGCGCGTACCGCGACTACATCGAGGGGACGGTCGAGCCCGGGAAGACGCGATACATCACGCGCGGCGGCATCGAGACGGCCATCAACGTCGGACGGCGCCGCTACCGTGAGATCCTGATCGAGCTCAAGTAGTGCTGCTGCTGGGCGACATCCTGCGACGTCACGCCGCCGTCCGTGGCGACAAGACGGCCTACATCATCGGCGCCGACCGCGTGACGTACGGCGCCTTCCACGCGCGCTCGAACCAGCTCGCGCGCGCGCTCGCGCGGCTGGGCGTCCGGCGTGGCGATCGCGTCGCCGTCATGGCGACCAACCGGGTCGAATATCCCGTCGTCTACTTCGCGGTCCTGAAGCTCGGCGCGATCGTCGTTCCCGTGAACGCGCGCTTCACCGCCGACGAGGTCGCGACCGTGGTGCACCATGCCGAGGCGGAGACGTTCTTCGTGGCGCCGGAGTTCGCGGCCCTGGTGGGAGGGCTGCGCACGGCGGGCCGTCTCCCGCTCGTTCGTCGCGTCGTGTCCATCGCCGGCGGGGCGGAGCTCGCGGACGCGGCGCCGCTCGCCGCGCTCGCCGCCGCCGAGCCGGCCGACGACGTCGCCGTCGCGATCGACGAGCACGACCCACACGTGATGCTCTACACGAGCGGCACGACCGGATCGCCGAAGGGCACGCTGCTCTCGCATCGCAGCTACTTCCTCCAGGTGACCACCTCGCATCTCCAGCTCGGGATGCGCGAAGACGACGTGGGCCTCTGCATGTTCCCCATGTTCCACATGGGCGGCTGGAGCCTGCCGCTCGGCTTCTGGCACACGGGCGCGACCATCGTCCTCATGCCGAGGGCCGAACCGCGCCTCCTGCTCGAGACGATCGAGCGCGAGCGCGTGACCTATCTCTATGCGGTCCCGACGGTGTGGGGATCGCTCCTCGCCGTCCCCGACTTCGATCGCTTCGACCTCCGCTCGCTGCGGCTGCTCGGCGGCGGCACGGCCGCGATGACCGCGGCCCAGGTCCACCGGATCCGCGAGCGTTTCGGGTGCTCCGACATGGCGATCCTCTACGGGTCGACCGAAGCCGGGCCGGTGAGCGTGCTCCGACCGTGCGACACGCAGCGAAAGCCCGAGACCGTCGGTCGCCCGTACCTCGACGTCGACGTGCGGCTGGTCGGCGAGCGGGGCGAGACGGTCGGGCAGGGCGAGGTCGGCGAGATCGCGGTGCGCAGCGAGTTCACGATGCGCGGCTACTGGCGGAACGCGGAGGAGACGGCGCGCACGATCCGCGACGGCTGGGTGCACACCGGCGATCTCGGCGTGTTCGACGCGGAGGGGTTCCTGTCGGTCGTCGGCCGGCGCAAGGAGGTGATCCGCAGCGGCGGCGAAAGCATCTTCCCGGCCGAGATCGAGCGCGTGCTGCTCGCCCACGCCGCCGTCCGCGAGGCGAGCGTCGTGGGCATTCCCGATCCGCACTGGGGCGAAGCCGTCGTGGCCGCGATCGTGCTGCGCGACGCGGCGACGCTCACGGCGGACGACGTCGTGGCGCACGTGCGGCAGCATCTCGCCGGCTTCAAGAAGCCGCGCCACGTCTTCTTCCTGCCCGAGCTGCCCCGCACGGCCGCCTCGCAGCAGGTGCACAAGGCGCTGCTGCGCGAGATCGTCCTTCAGCTCATTCCGCCCGCAGCGCCGTGATCGGATCGAGCCGCGAGGCGCGGTGGGCGGGGTAGAACCCGAACACGATCCCGACGGCGGCCGAGAACGAGAACGCGATCGCGATGGCGGGACCCGAGAGGAGCGTCGGCCATTCCGCCAGGCGCGCGACGAGACTCGTTCCGCCGAGCCCGGCGAGCACGCCCGCCGCGCCGCCGAACGTGCTGACGACGATCGCCTCGACCAGGAACTGCACCAGGATGTGCCACGTCTTGGCGCCGACCGCCATGCGGATCCCGATCTCGCGCGTGCGCTCGGTCACCGACACCAGCATGATGTTCATGATCCCGATCCCGCCCACCAGCAGCGAGATCGACGCGACGCTGAGCAGCAGGTTCGTCATCACCTGACTCGCCATCCGGGACGCCTCGGCGACCTCGCTGAGGTTGCGGACGGTGAAGTCGTCGTCCTGCTTCGGCTGGATGCGATGGCGGTCGTGGAGCAGCGCGGTGATCTGCTTCACGGCCGCCGGGGCCTCGGCAGCGGTCAGGGTCGAGACGAAGACCATGTCGACGGTCCCCAGGATCTGCGTTCCGAGGACGCGCCGCTCGGCGGTGGCGAACGGCATCAGCACCACGTCGTCCTGGTCCTGCCCCCAGCTCGTCTGCCCTTTGCGCGCGAGCACCCCGATCACCTCGAACGGCACGCCCTTCACGCGGATCGTGGCGCCCACCGGGTCCTCGCCCGCCCCGAAGAGGTTGTCGACGACCGTCTGCCCCAGGAGGGCGACCGGGTTGGCGCCGGCTTCGTCGCGCTCGTCGAAGAAGCGACCGACGGCCACCGGCCAGTCGCGCACGTACTGGTAGGCGGGCGTCGCGCCCTGCGCCGACGTCGACCAGTTCTCGTTGCCGTAGACGACCTGCACGATCTGGCGCTTGATGTACGAGACCTCCGCGACGGCGGGACACTCCCGCGCGATCGCGGTCGCGTCGGCGACGGTGAGCGTGGAGGCCCCGCCGTACCCCGAGCGCACGCCGCCGGCGGTCGTGGCGCCGGGCACGACCATGAGCAGGTTGTTGCCGAGACTCTGGATCTGCTGCTGAACGGCCGCGTCGGCCCCACGGCCGATGCTGACCATCGTGATCACGGCGCCGACGCCGATGATGATGCCGAGCATGGTGAGCGCCGAGCGGAGCTTGTTGCGCCGCAGCGCGCGCAGCGCCGTCGCGAGCGTCATCCAGAGGACGTTCATGCCTCGCCCCCCTCGTCGGCGAGCCGGCGCATGCGCTGCTCGCGGCGCGTGTCCGCGACGAGGCGGCCGTCACGAAAGGTGAGCCGCCGCTCGGCGTACTCGGCCACGTCCGGCTCGTGCGTCACGAGCACGATCGTGATGCCCTGGTCGCGGTGGAGCATGGTGAACAGCTCCATGATCTCGCGGCTCGCCTCGCTGTCGAGGTTGCCCGTCGGCTCGTCGGCCAGCAGAAGCGTCGGATTGTTCACGAGCGCGCGCGCGATCGCGGCGCGCTGCTGCTGCCCGCCCGAGAGCTGGCTCGGATGGTGGTGCTCGCGTCCCGCGAGACCCACTGCCGCGAGCACGGCACGGGCCCGCTCGTGTTGCTCGGCGAACGGTACGCCGGCGTACACGAGCGGCAGCTCCACGTTCTCGAGGGCGGTCGTGCGCGGCAGGAGGTTGAAGCTCTGGAAGACGAACCCGATCTGGCGGTTGCGGATGGTGGCGCGCTCGTCCGAGGAGAGCGAGGACACGCGCGCGCCACCCAGGCGGTAGGTGCCACGGGTCGGCTGATCGAGGCAGCCGACGATGTTCATGAACGTGGACTTGCCGGAGCCCGACGCGCCCATGATGGCGACGAACTCGCCCGCCGCGACGTCGGTCGACACGCCGCGGAGCGCCTGCACCTCGACGTCGCCCAGCCGGTAGCACTTCCAGACGTCGCGGAGCTCGAGCAGGGGGGCCATGACCGGCGACCGGCTAGAACCGGCGCCGCGCACCGGCGAAGCCCGGCGGCTGCGCGGGCGGCGCGGCGGCGGACTCCTCGCGCCGCACGCCGATCGCCACCACGTCGCCCTCGTGGAGGTCGCCGCCCAGGACCTCGGCGAACTGGGCGTCGCGGATTCCCGCCTTGATCTCGACCGGGCGCAGGGTCTCGCCCGGGCCGACGACCTGGACGGTCGTCTTGCCCTGCTTGCTGCGCTCGGGTGCGCCGCCCTGCTCGGTGCGGAAGCGGAACGCCCGCGTCGGGACGCGCAGGACGTCGTCGCGATGGGCCGTCGTGATCGAGACGTTGGCGGTCATGCCCGGCTTCAGCTCCATGCCCGCGTTGTCGACCGCGAGCACGACGTCGTAGGTGACGACGTTCTGCACGGTGATCGGTGCGTTCCGGACCTGCGAGACCACGCCGTGGAACGGAATGCCCGGGTACGCGTCGACGGTGAACGTCGCCGGCTGGCCGACCTGCGTGCGCCCGACGTCCGACTCGCTCACGTTCGTGTCGACCTGCATCTTGGTCAGGTCCTCGGCGATGAGGAACAGCGTCGGCGTCTGGAAGCTCGCGGCCACGGTCTGTCCGACGTCGACGTTGCGCGAGACGACGACGCCGTCGACCGGCGAGAGGATCTCGGTGTAGCCGAGGTTCACCTGGGCTTCTTCGAGGCTCGCCTGCGCCTGCTTCACGGCGGCCTCGTCGAGCGCGAGCTGGGCGAGCGCCTGGTCGTAGTTGCTCTGCGAGGTGTCGAGGTCGTTCTGGGCGATCAGCTCGCGCGCCAGGAGCGTGCGATTGCGATCGAGGAGCAGCTTCTTCAACGCCAGGTCGGCACGGTCCTTCTGCACCTTGGCGACGGCGTTCGCGACGTTCGCCTCGGACTGGCGCACCTTCACGGCGAAGGAGGCCGGATCGATCTTGGCGACGCGCTGCCCCTTCGTCACGGGCGAGTTGAAGTCGACGTCGATCGCGATGATCGGGCCGGAGACGTACGTCCCCACCTGGACGGTCTTCACCGGATTGACCGTGCCCGTCGCCGAGACCGTCTGGTCGATCGGGCCGCGATCGACGGTCGCGGTGACGTAGCCGTCGGACTCGCCCGCTTGTCCGGCGCTCCACAGCCGGTGCGCCAGGAACGCGGCGACGAGCAGGATTGCGCCGAGGACGAGGCGGCGGCGCCGGCGAGAGGGCACGAAGCGCGGGCCGACGCCCGGCGTCGGATCGCCCGGTGGGGGAACGTCGACGACGCGCGGCTTCGGCGTGCTCATGAGGTCTTCTGCCGCGCGGTCGCGCGGTCGAATGCGGCCACCGCCACGCGGTAGTTGGCGAGCGCCTGGACCCGGCTCGCCTCCGCGCCCACGAGCGACGTCTGCGCGTCGGTCAGCTCGATGATCGCCCCGACGCCGGTCGCGTAGCGACCCTCTGCCAGCTCCAGGTTCTCCCGCGCCTGCTGGAGGCCCTTGTCGGCCACCTTGATGCTCTCGGCCGCCTGGCGGACGTTGAGCATCGACTGGCGGACCTCGAGCGTGACGTTCTGCTGCAGCGACTCTGCGTTGAACTGCAGGGTCTGGAGGTTGGCCTTCGCCTCGCCGACCTGCGCCGTCGTGAGCCCGCCGTTGAAGACCGAGAGGGCGACTGCGGCGCCGATGTCCCAGTTGTTCGTGAGGGGGTAGTTCCCGCCGGACCAACCGTACGTCGCGCCGCCCGTGACCTTCGGCAGGTAGTCCTTCTGCAGCGCCGCGATCTGCTGCTTCGCCGCCTCCTCCTGCGCGCGGATGCTGCGCAGCTCGGGACGGTTCTCGTACGCCTCGTCGAGGGCCGTCTCCTCGTCGATCGGCGCGGCCGGTTGATCGAGAGTGTCGACGATGTCGAAGTCGAGCGGGCCCGAGAGACCGAGGACGTTGCGAAGCGTCTCGCGCCCGAGCGCGACGTTGTTGCGCGCCGTCACCTGCGCCAGCTCGGCGTTGGCGAGCTGCACCTGCGCAGAGGTGACGTCGAACTTGGGCGCGAGCCCGACGTCGAACCGGCCCTGCGCCAGCTCCAGGTGCTGCTGGTTCTGCTTCACCGTCTTGTCGGCCACGTCGCGCAGCCGGTAGGCGGCGAGGAGCCCGAAGTACGCCTGCTCGACGTCGAACACGACGGTGTCGCGCTGCGTCTGGGCATCGGCGTCGGCCGCCGTCGCGAGCGACTGCGAGCGGTGGATGAGGGCCAGGTTCTGTCCGAAGTCGAACAGCACCTGCGAGAGCCCGACTCCGGTGCTGTAGAAGTTGAACGTGCTCGACTGTCCTCCGACGGCGCTGCGGGTCAGGCTTCCGGCGTTCTGATGCTTGCGGTCGGCGGTGTAGGTCGCCGCGACCTGCGGGAGGTAGGCAGCGGCGCTCTGCCAGACCCGCTCGCGGGCCGCGCCGACGGTGGACGAGGCCGCCTTCAGCGTCGGCTGCTGGTCGAGCGCGATCTGGATGCACTCGTCGAGGGTCTTTTGCTCCTCGGCACCGGCGCGACCGATACCGGCGAGAAGAAGACCCACGGCGATGAGTGCCGTCGCGCGACGCAGCGGCACCTACGCCACCCTCGCGCTCGGCCGCGCCGCGCCGCGCTTGCCGGTCCCGTGCAGGAAGACGTCGACGACGGTCGCGACGAGCGTTTCGAGGTCGTCGTCGCGTCCGCGGTAGCGGCTGGCGGCGCGCATCATGCCGAAGAGCATCTCGGTCGCCAGCCGCGAATCCATCCGGCGGACGTGCCCGCCGGCGATCGCCTGGTCGATCGCACTCTGCACCGGCCGGACGAGGCGCGCGCGCTGCAGGACCCAGTCGCGCGCGTCGTCGTCGGGGCGGTGCTCGTTGCGATGGATGAGGGCGAAGAAATGCCGCTGGTCCCAGAAGTAGCCGAGCGTGCGTCGCACGACGTGCTCGATCTTCGCGACCGGCGACTCCCGGGTTCGTACCGCCGCTTCGAGCTCCGCGCGCAGCCGCTCGATGCCGCCGAACATGACCGCGAGATACAGCTCGCGCTTGGTGCGGAAGTACCGGTAGATGGTACCCTTGCCGACACCGCAGGCGCGCGCGACGCCGTCCATCTGCACCTCGTGGTAGTCGCGCCGCGTGAAGACGCCCTGAGCAGCGGCCAGGATCGCCTCGCGAAGACCGGGGGTGGGGGGACGCCCGCGCGAAGGGCGCTGGTGGCGGACGGCTGGGGCGACGGGGCGCATTTACGATACGGACCGGTCAGTAATTCAAATGCCGCGGGGACGTCGTGGGGTCAACGATCTTCGACCACCCGCGGTTGACCGCCCGTCAATCCGGCAACTTGCAGCCCGCGCGCTGGCCGAGCTGCTCGAGCGAGAGCCGCCCGGCCACGCGCGTCCCGTCGGCGAACTCCCAGGTGGGATAGCCGGTGATCCCGGCCCGGCCGCAGGCGGCGGTCTGGTCGCCACCCTCGTCGGCGCACTCGACATAGCGAAGGAAGCGCTCCGAGGTGCCGAACAGCCGGCGCTGCTTGGCGCACTGCGGGCACCACGACGCGCCGTAGAACGTCGCCCCGCGGTCGCGCAGGCAGCGTGCGAAGGCGTCGAGCGAGGCCGCGCGCGCACCGGCCACGAAACCCAGGACGGCGAGAGCGGCAACCATGATGCGCAGCATGGTCGCCGACTCTACCTGTGGACGGTGGGAGGCCGGAAGAGCTGTTTCGGGTCTGCCCGTTCGGGGGCGGCGACCGGGGAGGGATCGCCGCCCCCGTCGGTTGTTACCGGGCAGGAGGAGAGCATGGAGGTCGTCGTGGGGGGAGGCCACGACGTTCGGCTCTGTGGTCCGAGAGAAGCAAGGAGCAGGCCTCTCGGGCCACGGCGGGAATCCGAGGAGAAGGGTCTCCGGAGTGGGTCAGACGTGACCCATCTCGTTGACCCGCGTGTCACACGCGCCCAGCCGCGGCCGGTGTTCCCAGGCCGCCGACTACGAGCTAAGGAGTGCGCCGTGGGCCTTGCCTCCCCGATCGACTTCGAGGCCGCGCTCGCCGTGAACGGGGTCGGCGGGCTCCGTCGCGCGGTGCCGCGCACGCTGCAGGTGAACGTCGGCAAGCTCTGCAACCAGGCCTGCCATCACTGCCACGTCGACGCTGGACCCAAGCGCACGGAGATCATGGCGGGTGCCACAGCCGACCGCGTGCTCGACGTCCTCGCGGCGAACCCGGGGCTCGAAACGCTCGATCTCACCGGCGGCGCGCCCGAGCTGAATCCCGGCTTCCGCCGTCTCGTCGAACGGGCACGTGCGCTCGGCCGGACGGTGATCGTGCGCTGCAACCTGACCGTCGTGTTCGTCGAGGGCATGGCGTGGCTGCCCGAGTTCTATCGGGCGAATCAGGTGGAGCTCGTCTGCTCGCTGCCCTGCTACACGGCGGACAACGTCGACAAGCAGCGCGGCCGCGGCGTGTTCGACGGCAGCGTGCGGGCCCTGCAGCTCCTGAACGACCTGGGGTACGGGTGCGCCGGATCACCGCTGCGGCTGGATCTCGTCTACAATCCCGTCGGCGCGTTCCTGCCCGGCATGCAGGCCGAGCTGGAAGCGCGCTACCACGAGGAGCTCCGGCGCCACTTCGGGATCGAGTTCCACGCGCTCCGCACCATAACCAACATGCCCATCGCCCGTTTCGCGGCGGACCTCGCCCGTACGGGCGAGCACGATCGATACATGGGGCTGCTCGTGAACCACTTCAACACCGCCACCATCCCCGGCCTCATGTGCCGTCACCTCGTGAGCGTCGGATGGGACGGCAAGCTCTACGACTGCGACTTCAACCAGATGCTCGACCTCGCGATCGGCGCCCGGGGCCCCCGGACCATCTGGGAGCTGGACGACGTCCGTACGTTGGAAGACGAGCGCATCGTCACGGGGTCCCACTGCTTCGGCTGCACGGCCGGGGCGGGCTCGGGCTGCGGCGGCGCGATCGTGTAACGCCGGGAGGCCCGCGGCGTCTAATCGGGCAACCAACACTCCAACAGGAGGAGGAGACGAATCATGACCAAGAAGACCACGGGGATTCTCATCGCCAGCGCGGCCGCCGCGTTGTTCCTCTCGGGCGCCGTCACGGCCCGGGCCGAAGAGAAGGCGGGCGGCGATCAGGTGACCTGCTCGGGCATCAATGCGTGCAAGGGACAGGGCACGTGCGCCGGCGGCGGGCACTCCTGTGCCGGCCAGAACGGTTGCAAGGGCCAGGGCAACGTGAAGGCCTCCGCGGCCGACTGCAAGACCAAGGGTGGCAAGGTCGTCGAGGGCGAGAAGCACTAGTCACGGCGCGGGCTCCGGGCCATGCGGTCCGGAGCCCGCGTTCGACGTCATGGCGATCTCGGTTCCCTACCTCGGTCACGGCGTCGGCCTGCGACCGCAGCACTACCCGGCCATCCTCGACGACGGCCGGCGCGCGGATTGGTTCGAGGTCATCTCCGAGAACTTCATGCTGCGCGGCGGGCGCCCGCTCCACGTGCTCGAGCGCGTGCGCGCCGAGCGTCCGATCGTGCTGCATGGCGTGTCGCTCTCGCTCGGCGCGACCGATCCGTTGAACGACGCCTATCTCGTCGAGTTGCGTGCGCTCGCCGCGCGCTATCAGCCGGCATGGATCTCCGATCACCTCTGCTGGGGAAACTACGGCAAGCACTATGCCCACGATCTCCTGCCGCTGCCGTACACCGACGAGGCGCTGGCGCACGTCGTGGGGCGCGTACAGGTGGTCCAGGAGAGGCTCGGGCGGCAGATGCTGGTCGAGAACGTGTCGAGCTACGTCGCGTTCGCGCACTCGACCATGCCCGAGTGGGAGTTCCTCGCGGCGGTCGCCGAGCGCGCCGATTGCGGCATCCTGCTCGACGTCAACAACATCTACGTGTCGGCCGTGAACCACGGCTTCGACGCCTACGAGTATCTGGCGGGCATTCCGGTCGGGCGGGTCGGCCAGATCCATCTCGCCGGCCACACGGACAACGGCACCCACCTGCTCGACACGCACGATCATCCGGTGCGCGCCGAGGTGTGGGACCTCTATCGCTCCGCCGTGCGCCGATTCGGTCGCATCTCCACGCTCGTCGAGTGGGACGACCACATTCCGCCGTTCGAAGACGTTCTCACCGAAGCCGAGCGCGCCCGCGCCGCCGAGGCCGAGGTGCTGGTCGATGCCTGTGCCCGATCTGCGTGACATCCAGGCCGGGTTCTGGCGCTCGCTCCACACGGGCGAGCCCGACGCAGGACTCGTCTCGACCGTGCTGCCGACGGCGTCGCTCGAGCCCGGAGCGCGCATCGGGATCTACCAGGACATGTACGTCTGGCGCCTCGTCTCCGTGCTGCGCGAGGACTACCCCAAGACGCACGAGGCGCTCGGCGAGGACTTCGACGCGCTCGCGCGCCGCTACGTCGTGGCGCATCCCTCGGAGCATCCGTCGGTGCGACACCTGGGCCGCCACCTTCCCGCCTTCCTCGCCGGCGACGAGCTCGCAAGATCGCGCGCGTGGCTCGGCGATCTCGCGCGGCTCGAGCTGGCGAGGGTGAACGCCTTCGACGCGCCCGACGCCGTCGCGATGCGGGCCACCGATCTCTGCGCGATCGCACCGCAGGAGTGGGGCGATCTCCGCTTCGACCCGATCGCGGCGCTCGAGATCCTTCGCTGCGACTGGCCCGCCCACGAAGTCTGGGCGGCGCCGGAGCGCACGGACGTCGCTGCGCGGCCGACCCGGCTTCGCGTGTGGCGGCAGGACTTCGCCGTCTTTCACGCCGCGATCGACGTGCTCGAAGTGGACGCGCTCGCCGTCCTCACGGCGGGGGGAACGTTCGCGGAGATCTGCGAAGCCGTGGCCGCACACGCGAGTCCGGAGGCCGCGGCGGAGCAGGCGGGGGCGCTACTCGCGCGCTGGATCGACGACGGGCTCATCGCCGGCCGTCGCGCCTGACGCGTTCGCGGTTTCAGTCGGCCGACATCGCGGCGCGGCCGCGCAGGCGAACCGAGCCACGCCGGACGACGGGCGCCCGCCGCAGCTCGAGCGGCGCCTTCGCGCGGACGCTCGGCACGGCCTTCGCCGCATGGTCGAACAGGACCCGGCGGATCACGCTCGGCTCGAAATCGAACGCCTCGCAGATGCGCTCGAACGAGAAGGGCCACTCGCGGTCGCGGCTCTGGAACCAGCGATTCGCCTCCGCGAACAGCCACGCGTTCCGTCCGACCCGGCAGCCGGCGTACTTCATGTACACGGCGATCGCGTCGCCGAGGACCGCGGCCATGAGCCGCCGCTCGGGCGTTGCGCAGGCGGCGCGAGCGTTGCGGATGAACTGCTGGGGCAGGAGCGTCTCGTGCTCGATCCAGCTCCCGACCGTCTCGGGATCGACGGGCGCGCCGATCGCCGTCCGATGTGATTGGAAGGAGGTGCTCGCCGCTGCCGTGCGCGCCATCGTCAGCTCCCCAGCTCGCCGTCGAGGAACGCGCCGGACGGCGAGCAGGTGTCGGGGTTCGTCGACGCCTTGCAGGCCTGGAGGATCGGACCGCTGTTGCGCTTGCAGATGCGGATCGCGGCGTGGAGGTCGCGCTTGCACTGGGCGCGATCGTGGCCGCGCAGGCCCGTGCACACGATCCGCGCGCGCGCGTCGGAGACGCACGCCTGGACGGCCTCGCGACACAGGACGCGGCAACGCTTGGCGGCCATGGCCGGCGTCACGGTGAGACTCGCGGCGAGCGCGAGTGCCAGGAGCGCTACGTTCGTCATCGATGTCATGTCCACCTCGCTGTTGGGGCGCTTCGGGCGCCCGGTCCGTCCGCCGCTCCGGATTCGCCGGCTCGGCTCTGGCGAGGGGACGAGTGCACGGCGCGTGCCGGCCGAAATGCGCGTCGGATCGGCGCCCTGCGAAGGACGCCCACGTATCGTTTGGATACCCGGGTCGAAACGACTCACGACGGCGCGGGCCGGCGCGTCCGGCGCTCAGCCGATCAGGCGCTTGCGATATGCGCTCGGCGCCGCGCCGAACCAGCGCCGGCAGGCCCGGCCGAAGTTGGCCGGATCGCCGTAGCCGAGCGCGTGGCTGATCTCGGCGATGTCGAGATGCGGCTCGCGCAGGAGCGCTTCGGCGCGCTCGCGGCGCTGCGCGTCGACCAGCTCGCGATACGTCGTGCCCGCGCGCTGGAGCCGGCGGACGAGCGTCCGGCCGGACACGTGCAGGCGCCGCGCGGCGGCTTCGAGCGACGGACCGGCGTCGCGGCTCGATGCGACGAGCTGCTCGACCCGCGTCACGAGATAGTCGTCGGCGTCGAGACCGCGCGCGAGCGTGTCGAGCTTGCGGACCGACGCTTCGTACATCACCGGGTCCGCCAGGGGGGACTTGAGCCCGAGCCAGCCCGCCGGCAGCGACAGCGCGGTGTCCGCGGCGTCGAAGCGCACCGGCCCATGAAAGCACGCCGCGTATTCGTCTGCGTACGGCGGAGACGGGTACGCGAAGTCGAACGACGCCTGGCGCATGTCGAGCCGGTACACGCGCTCGACGAGGTTCTGGATGGCGAGCAGCAGCATCTCGAGCATCGGGACACGCTCTTCGTCCGCCAGCTCCACGCGCTCGTCGACGCGGAGCGTGAAGCGCCGCGCATCGCGCCGGACGTCGAAGCGGAACCACGGCGCGCGAACGTGCGCGTACCGCGCGATGACGGCGAGGCTGTCGGCCAGCGTGGGCGCGCTGATGGAGGCGAATGCGACCGGCCCGTGCGTCGACGCGTCGAAGAGCGCGCCCACCTGGAGGGCCCATCCCGGGGGGCGGAGCGCGTTCAGGTTGCGGATCAGTCGCATCTGCTGCCCGAGGGTGATGTCGGCACTCGTCTCGTCCGGCGAGACACCCGTGCCCTCGCTCAGTGTGGACCGGTCTTGCGGCGTCGGGCCGAGCTCGCGCAGGGCGAGCTGGAAGTACGCGATCGGCATCGGCAGCGCGTCGGCCCACTTCCGCATGGCGTGAAATGACCAGTCCCTGGCGAGCCGTACACTTCTGCCGGACGGGGCGCAATGCGAATGATGCCGCCATGACGACGCAAAACCTGTACGCACGACCGACCGAGGGCACGGAGTGGAACGCGCCGCAGCGATTCGATGCCAGCTTCCGCTGGGAGTACCAGGACGGCCGCGAGAAGCTCCTCAACTTGTACGAGAAGGGCAAGCGGCTGCAGTGGAACGCCAACGAGCGGATCGACTGGTCGCAGGAGCTGGACCCGGAAAACCCTTCCGGGCTTCCCGACGAGACGGTGCCGATCTTCGGCTCGCCCGTGTGGGATCGGCTGACGGCCAAGGAGAAGGCGAACCTGCGCCGGCACTTCCAGGCCTGGCAGCTCTCGCAGTTCCTGCACGGCGAGCAGGGAGCGCTCGTGTGCACGGCCAAGATCGTGCAGCAGGTTCCGAGCATGGACGCGAAGTTCTACGCCGCGACGCAGGTGATCGACGAGGCGCGGCACGTGGAGGCCTATTCGCGCCTCCTGCACGAGAAGTTCGAGCTGGCCTATCCGATCAATCCCCACCTCCAGAAGCTGATCGAGCAGACGCTCGCCGACTCGCGGTGGGACTTCACGTACCTCGGCATGCAGGTGCTGATCGAGGGCGTGGCCTTGGCCGCGTTCGGCCTCATCCGTGACCAGTCGACGAACCCGCTCGCGGCGTCGGTCAACGCCTACGTCATGCAGGACGAGGCGCGGCACGTCGCGTTCGGTCGCCTCGCGCTGCGCGACTACTATCCGCACTTGACGCAGAAGGAACGCGACGAGCGCGAGGAGTTCGCGGTCGAGGGCTGCTACCTGCTCCGCGATCGCTTCCTCGGCGAGGAGGTGTGGGAGACGCTGGGCCTGCCCGTGGACGAGTGCACCAAGTACACCGATCGCTCCGAGCTCCTGCGCATCTACCGCTCGAGCCTCTTCACCCGCATCGTGCCGACGGTGAAGGAGATCGGTCTCTGGGGCCCGCGGATCCAGAAGGCCTACGCCGACATGGGCGTGATCGGCTTCGCCGACGTGGATCTCGAGGCGGTCGCGACGCACGACGAGCAGGTGGGCGAGGATTTCGATCGCCGTCGCGAGATCGCGCGCGTCGCGGCGACGGCGGCCTGACGGTTGATCCCGGCCCCGGAGCCGGGCACAAGGGGTCCCGTGGGGGTGCACGGGTGGGTTCGACGGTTCGTCGCCGCGCTCGCCGTCGTCACGTGCACCGCCTGCGGGCTCGCCCCCGCGGCGCCCGTGAAGATCCAGGTCGCCGCCGAAACGCTCCCGTGGGCGAACGTCTCGGGCTACCGCACCTACCGGTGGTGGCTGCCGCCGATCGACCAGAGCAGCGGCTACAGCGAGCGCGAGAAGCTGATCGACTGGTACGTGCGCAGCGCCGTCGACCGCGAGCTCGCCGCGCGCGGCTACGTGCCGGACACGGTGGGCAAGCCCGACTTCGTCGTCCGCTACAACATCAAGCTCCAGGAGGATTCGACCTCCTCGTTCAAGGACTACCTCTCCTACCGCGCCGAAGGCGGCGGCAAGGACATGGGCGACGCCTTCATGGGCTACGAGCGGGGCACGCTCACGATCGAGATCGTCGACGTCGCCTCACGCCGCGTCGCCTGGCGCGCGGCCGCGACCGCGGTCATCGAGAGCGACGCGCGCGGCAAGCGCATCGAGCCCGCGGTGCAGCAGATGTTCGAACGCTACCCGGTCCCGCCGCGCTGAGCCGCCGGCTCAGCGGCACCACACGGACGCTTCGCCGTAGCAGCGGTAGGAGATGCTGCCGTCCCCGGCTTGCAGCCACTGCGACGTGCAGACGCCGCGCTGCCCCGCGCCCATGGGTGGCCGCGGCGTGCCCCCGGCGGTGACGCACGCCTGCGCGCTGTACTGCTGGGCGATCGCGATCGCGTCGCTGCAGCACTCGCGCTTGCTCGCGTAGCCCCACCCCGTATCGCCCCAGCCGTCGTACTGCGTGGCGCGCGCCGACGCGGCACCAGCGAGCAGGATCGCGACCGCGAGCAAGGTGCGTCGTGCCGTCGTTCCCATGCCGGCGCGGACTCTACCAGCGATCTTCGCTCGCCCGCCAGACCCGGCTCTTGCCCTTCGACCCGACGGCAGACTAAAGCCGCACCGATGCGGCGTCCCCTCGTGCTCGTGCTCCTCGTCGTGGCTGCGTGCGCGCCGGCTCGTCAGCCGACGCCGAAGAGCGCGCCGCCGGAGATGTCGGGGTTCCTCGACGACTATGCGATCCTCCAGCCGGGCGGACCCGGCGAAGCCGATCTGCGCTATCGTAACCCGAACGCCGATTGGAAGAAGTACGACAAGGCGCTGTTCGAGCCGGTGACCATCTGGCGCAGCGGGCGGAAGTCCCTCGACGAGATTCCCGAGGCCGACCTCCAGCGTCTCGCGATCGGCCAGAGCGCGGCAGTGAAGGCTTGCCTGCGCAAGGAGATCCAGCTGGTCGACCAGCCCGGTCCGGGCACGATGCGCATCCGGCTCGCGCTGACGCTGGCCAAGGGGGACGACCCGGTGCTCGACGTCTACACGATGGTCGGCGGCAAGCCGGCGAAAGGGACCGCGCAGCGGCCGCTCGCCCCGACCACCCGCGCGTTCGTCGCCGCCGCCGCGATCGAGGGCGAGGTCAGCGATTCCGTGACGCGCGAGGTGCTCGCCGAAGGCGTCAACCGCTCGTTCGCGCATCAGTCGCGGCATGACCATCCCGAGACGTGGGAGGACGTCGACGAGAACTTCCAGCACTGGGCCACGTGGCTGTGCGGCCGGCTGCGGGCCGTGCGCGAGGGGCAGCCGAGCGCCCCCGCGCCGTGAGCGAGCACGGCGGCACGCCGTCAGGGCCGACGTGAGCAGGAAGACGAAGCGATCGCGTCCGGCCGCGGCACCGCCGGCCCCGCCGCCCGGCCGCGGGCGCATGCTGGCCGCGGTGGCCGTGGTCGCGCTGATCGTGGCCGTCGCGCTCGTCGCGCGCCGCGCGAACGAGCCGTCGGGCGACGCGCACCGAGCGCCGGCGCCCGAGCCTCCCACGCCCGCGGCCTACGTCGGCCGCCAGGTCTGCGCGGAATGCCACGCCGACCAGGCGCAGCGCTGGCAGGGGTCGCATCACGATCTCGCCATGCAGGTGGCCGACGATCGGACGGCGCTCGGCAACTTCGACGGCACGTCGTTCACGTACGCCGGCGTGACGTCGTACTTCTACCGTCGTGGCGGGAAGCCGTTCGTCTACACCGACGGCCCGGACGGGGCGATGCGCGAGTACGCCGTTGCGTACACGTTCGGCGTCGACCCGCTCCAGCAATACCTCGTCCCGATGCCCGGCGGCCGCTACCAGGCGCTGTCGATCGCATGGGATTCGCGACCCGCGGCGTCGGGCGGACAGCGCTGGTTCCATCTCTACCCGAACGACACGATCGGGCACGACGACGTGCTCCACTGGACGCGGCCCAGCCAGAACTGGAACGACCGCTGCGCACGCTGCCATTCCACCGATCTCCGCAAGGGCTACCGGCTCGACGGCGATCGCTACGAGACCACTTGGTCCGAGCTCGACGTGTCCTGCGAAGCCTGTCACGGGCCCGCCTCGACGCACGTGGCAAAGGCGCGCGCGAAAGCGTCGCCCGCCGAGATCCGCGCGGCGCTCGGGGTCCGGCTGGGCGACCCGGAGCCCGCGACGTGGGTCTTCGAGGGACCGAGCGGCATCGCGCACCGTACGCCGGCGCGGACTTCGCACGAGGAAGTCGAGACCTGCGCCCCGTGCCACACGCGACGCGGCGAAATCGGTGACGCCGCCGTCCCCGGGCGGCCGCTCCTCGACGGGTACCGACCTGCGCTGCTCGAGACGGGTCTCTACTTCGCCGACGGTCAGATCGAGGACGAGGTGTACGAGTACGGCTCGTTCCTGCAGAGCGCGATGTTCCGCGCCGGCGTCACCTGCAGCGATTGCCACGATCCCCACAGCTTGAAGTTGCGCGCCCCCGGAAATGGGGTCTGTCTCCAGTGTCATGCGCCGGAGAAATACGACGTTGCCGCCCACCATCGACACGCGCCGGACTCCGGCGCGCAATGCGCCTCCTGTCACATGCCGACCCGCACCTATATGGTCGTCGATCCGCGCCGCGATCCTAGCATCCGGATCCCTCGCCCCGACCTCAGCGTCTCTCTGGGCACGCCCAACGCCTGCAACGGCTGCCACGCCGACAAGTCGCCGCAATAGGCCGCGGACCAGATAAAATCGTGGTATGG
>DATJZY010000024.1 GCA_035577985.1 Candidatus Eisenbacteria bacterium | reverse complement strand
ACGTGGCAGCCATGCAGCTCGCGATCCCCTGGTGCCGGCAGCGTTTGATGATTCCACGCCGGCAGCGCTTCACGCTGGCTCGCGGGCAGGTCGCCCCGAGCTCGACCAGGGCGCCGCAGCTGGTCGCGCACGCGTCGATCGACGTGGCGCAGGCCGCGACGCATTGGGCGCGCGTCGTCAGCGCTCCGTGGGCCTGGCCCACGATCAGGACGGAGCACAGTGCTCCGAGCATCCCCATCGTCGTCGCGCCACGCATCCGAGCCTCTAGGATCGAGGCTACGGACGGAACCGCAGGTCGCAAGGAAGCAGACGCCCAGGCTGGCGACGCAGGGCATGGCGCGGGGTCGGGCGGGTCGGATCACGCCGGCACCCCAGGGCGATACATGAAAAGAGGCATCGCGGGGTGCTGGAGACTCGCCCCGGGCCCCGCTACAGTGGGCCATACATCACATAGCAAGTGCCGCGTGCGGGGGAGGGACCTGACATGGGTATCGACGTGAATCGCGAGCGGGCGATCGATCTCGCGCTCAGCCAGATCGAGAAGCAGTTCGGCAAGGGCGCCATCATGAAGCTGGGGGAGGGCGGCCAGGTCGCCGACATTTCGGCGCTGCCCACCGGCTCGCTCGGGCTCGACATCGCGCTCGGCATCGGCGGCATGCCGCGCGGTCGCGTGGTCGAGATCTACGGACCGGAGTCGTCGGGCAAGACCACGCTCGCGCTCCAGCTCGTCGCCGAGGGACAGAAGCGCGGCGGCATCTGCGCCTTCATCGACGCCGAGCACGCGCTCGACCTCGGCTACGCCAAGAAGCTCGGCGTCAACGCCGAGGAGCTGCTCATCTCACAGCCCGATCACGGCGAGCAGGCGCTCGAGATCGCCGACACGCTCGTGCGCTCGGGCGCCATCGACGTCCTCGTCATCGACTCCGTCGCGGCCCTCGTGCCGCGCGCCGAGATCGAGGGCGACATGGGCGACCCGCAGATGGGCCTGCAGGCGCGCCTGATGTCGCAGGCGCTGCGCAAGCTGACGGGCACCATCTCGAAGTCCCGCACGATCGTCGTCTTCATCAACCAGATCAGAATGAAGATCGGCGTCATGTTCGGAAACCCCGAGACCACCACGGGCGGCAACGCGCTCAAGTTCTACGCCTCGGTGCGGCTCGACATCCGCCGCATCGGCGCGCTCAAGCACGGCGAGGACGTGATCGGCAGCCGCACCAAGGTGAAAGTGGTGAAGAACAAGGTCGCGCCGCCGTTCCGCGAGGTCGAGTTCGACATCCTGTACGGGGTCGGCATCTCCAAGGAAGGCGAGCTGATCGACATCGGCGCCGAAGAAGGCATCATCGAGAAGTCGGGCGCGTGGTACGCGTACGACGGGGAGCGCATCGGGCAGGGCCGCGAGAACGCGCGCGACTTCCTGCGCGAGCATCGCGACGTCGCGGCCAAGATCGAGGCCAAGATTCGCGAGAAACACGGATTGAGGGCCGACGCGGCCACTGTGCCGGCAGCGTCGGGTGACAATGGCAGTGCAGAGGGTGGACGAGCGGCGGACGTCGCTCGGCGAGGGAGGGGCGGGAAGGAATAGAGGGACGTGGACCTGCATGCAATCCTCGCCGAGGGAGTAAATCACGGGGCATCCGACATCCACCTGAAGTTCGGCGTTCCGCCGATTCTTCGGGTACACGGCACACTGCTGCCGGCCGAGGGCTATCCGAACCTCGACCGCGAGGCTATGGCCGCGCTCACGGGCGAGCTGCTCACCGACTACCATCGGGAGAAGCTCGCCAAGCAGCTCCAGGTCGACCTGGGGTACGGCCACCCGGAGTACGGGCGGTTCCGTGTGAACGTCTTCTACCAGCGTGGCGAGCTGCAAGCCGCGCTGCGCCTCATTCCGCCGCGCGTGCGGCACATCCGCGAGCTCAGCCTGCCGCCAGTGATCGAGCGCATCGCGCAGGAGCGGCGCGGGCTCGTCCTGGTGACGGGCACCACGGGTAGCGGCAAGTCGACGACGCTCGCGGCCATGATCGACCAGATCAACCGCACCGCCGCCCGCCACGTGATCACGATCGAAGACCCGATCGAGTACCTGCACAGCGACGAGCAGTCGATCATCACGCAGCGCGAGATCGGCGTCGACTGCATGACCTTCGCCGCCGGTCTGAAGGGCGCGCTTCGTCAGGACCCCGACGTCATCCTGGTCGGCGAGATGCGTGACATCGAGACGATCGAGACGGCCATCCTCGCCGCCGAGACCGGTCACCTGGTGATGTCGACGGTGCACACCCTCGACGCCACCGAGACGATCACCCGCGTGATCGCCGCCTTCCCCGAGCACGCGCGGCCGCAGGCGCGTCTCATCCTGGCCAGCATCTTGAAGGGCGTCATCAGCCAGCGTCTCGTGCCGCGCTCGAACGGCACCGGCATGGTGCCGGCGACCGAGGTCATGGTGTCGACGGCGCTCGTGAAGGAATGCATCCAGCAGCCCGAACGGACGCGCGAGCTGCGCGACGTCATCGCCCGGGGCTACAGCGCCTACGGCATGCAGACCTTCGACCAGTCCTTGATGAGCCTGTGGCGCGAGGGGTACATCACCTTCGAAGAGGCCCTCGCCCAGTCGACGAACCACGACGACTTCGCCCTGAAGGCGCGCGGCATCAACTCGTCGAGCGACTCGCGGTGGGACGACTTCGACAAGAATGACGAAGGTGACGCCGAGGGGCCGATCAAGGTCGACCGCTTCTAGGTCGTCGACACCGCCTTCGGCGGCGCGCCCGACGCCGACGCCGCTCGACGTCGCGGCGCGCCTGCTGACACGCGCGCCACGCACCGAGGCCGAGCTCGAGGCGCGGCTCGTGGCGCGCGGCTATCAGAAGGCCACCGCCGCGCGGACGGTCGAGCGCTGTCGCGAGCTCGGCTACGTCGGCGACGAGCGCCTCGCGCACGAGCGCGCGCGGGCGTTGCGCGCCCGCGGTGCCGGCAGCCTCAAGATCGCGGCCGACCTCGCGGGGCGCGGGCTCGACGAGGCACTCGTCGACGCCGCCGTCGAGGCCTCGCTCGACGGCGAGCCCGAGGCCGCATGGGCGCGTCGCGTCCTCGCCCGCGCGCATGCGACGGGGCCCGGGGCGTGGCGGCTCCTCGCAGGCCGCGGCTTTCCGGAGAACGTGGTCACGGACGTCGTGGGCGATCTCGAATGATGCTGCCGGCGATTCGCGGCGTGATCGACCGCCGGATGCTCGTGAACTTCCGGGTCGATCCGGCCGTGCTGGCGGCGCTTCTGCCGGCTCCGTTCCGCCCGAAGGTGTTCGCGGGCTCCGGCGTGGCCGGCATCTGCCTCATCCGCCTGCGCGCGATCCGACCCGTGGGGTTGCCGTCGTGGCTCGGTGTCGGCTCCGAGAACGCTGCGCATCGCATCGCGGTCGAATGGACGACGGCCGGCGGCGACGTGCGGGAGGGCGTCTACATCCCGCGGCGTGACACCACCTCGCGTCTGAACGCGGCGTTCGGCGGGCGGCTCTTCCCCGGCATCCACCATCACGCCCGCTTCGAAGTGTCGGAGACGGCCGAGCGATTCGCCCTCTCGATGCAGAGCGACGATGGCACCGCGCACCTCTCGGTCGTGACCCGGCTGGCGGCCGACCTGCCCCGCGGATCGATCTTCGGGTCCGTCGCCGAAGCCTCACGCTTCTTCGAGAGCGGCTCGCTCGGCTATTCGCCCACCGCCGTCCCGGCGACGTACCAGGGTCTCGAGCTTCGCTGCGAGCAGTGGCACGTCGAGCCGCTCGCCGTCGAGCAGGTTGCGTCCTCCTTCTTCGACGATCGGGCTCGGTTTCCCACGGGCTCGGCGACGTTCGACTGCGCGCTTCTCATGCGTGGCATCGAGCACGAGTGGCACCAGCGTCGGGACATGTGCTGCGCTCCTGCCGTGACCGCGGCCTGACCCCGGTGCGCCAGCGAGGCGCGCCGGATGGCGTCACCCCCGGAGCGCCGCTATGAAGGCGCCATGGAGCCCTCGGGTTGCGGCTGTCCGCCGACTGCCGCGGTCGCGTCCGGTCCGGGCCGCGTGCACCACGTGTTCATCAACGTCCGGCACCTCGCGCGCTCGCGCGACTTCTACGCCTGGCTCATGCCGCAGCTCGGGTACGAGGGCTCGTGGGACTTCGGCGACACGGGCTCAGCCGGCTACTTGAGCCCGGCGGGCAGCTTCTGGTTGAAGCAGCAGGACGAACGCTTCACCGGCGATGCGTTCCACAAGGATCGCGTCGGCCTGTGCGAGATCGCGTTCGCAGCCGCGAGCCGGGCCGACGTCGACGCCCTCGCGAGCGCCCTCGTCGCGCGCGGCGTCACGATCCTCGACCCGCCGCGCGAGTACCCCGAGTACGTGCGCGGCTACTACGCCGTCTTCTTCGCCGACCCCGACGGCCTGAAGCTGGAGTACGTCCACATTCCGGGAGCCTAGCCTCATGCCCGATTTCGACGCGCACGCCGAGCGCATCGCCCGCGACGGCTACACGATCCTCGAGAACACGATCGAGCCCGAGCTGCGCTGCGCGCTGCTCGCCGAGCTGGAACGCCTCGAGCACGACTACGAGATCGAACCGGCGAAGAACTCGTTCGAGGGCCACCACACGGTGCGCATCTACAACCTCCTGGTCCACGGCAAGCTCTTCGAGCAGATCCCCGTGCACCCCGCGATCCTGCCGCTGGTCGAGCGGGTGCTCGATCCGGGCTGTCTCGTGTCGTCCCTCTCCTCGATCAGCATCGATCCGGGCGAACGGGCGCAGCCGATCCACGCCGACGACCAGCTGATCCCGATTCCGAAGCCGCACGTGCCCACCGTGTGCAACACCATGTGGGCGCTCACCGACTTCACCGAGGAGAACGGCGCGACGCGCGTCATCCCCGGATCGCACCTCCGCGACCACTCGCCCATCTACCTCCAGTCCTACGACAGCATCGCGGCCGAGATGCCGGCGGGCAGCGTGCTCGTATGGCACGGCAGCCTGTGGCACGGCGGTGGCGCGAACCGCTCGCCGCGCCGGCGCGTCGGCATCGCCATGAATTACTGCGCCGGCTTCATCCGGCAGCAGGAGAACCAGCAGCTGGGCATCCCGCGCGAGGTCGCGCGCGGGTTCTCGCCGCGCCTGCGCCAGCTCGTCGGCTATGGCGTCTACAACGGCCTCCTGGGTCACATCGACAAGCAGAGCCCGGAGCGGCTGCTCGACGAGGGGGCGCCAGCCGCGGGCATGGTCTGGGACGCCTACAGCGGCAAGCGCTGAGCCGCGTCGGATGGCGCGCATCTACCACATCACGTCGGCCCCGGAGGCCGAAGCGGCGACCCGCACGGGTGAGTACCTGCCACGGGCGTTCGCCGCGGACGGGTTCATCCACTGCTCGCGCGCGGAGCAGGTGGCTGCCGTCGCGAACGCGTTCTATCGCGGCTGCGACGATCTCGTGCTGCTCGAGATCGATCGCGAGCGCATTCCGTGCAAGGTCGTGGACGAGAACCTGGACGGCGGGCGCGAGCTCTTCGCGCACGTCTACGGCCCGCTTCCGATCTCGGTCGTGGTGGCGGTGCACGCGCTGCGGCCCGACGCCGACGGCCGCTTCGAGCTTCCGGCAGCCGTGCCCCGGACATGAGCGAGTTCATCCTGCCGGCGCACGCGTGGCCGGCCATGCCGCCGCCGCACCGCGCGTTCCTGGAGCGCGCGCTTCCAGTGCTGCGCGCCGACGCACGTCTCGTGGGTGTCGCCGCGGGCGGATCCTTCATCGCCGGCGTGCTCGACGAGCACTCCGATCTCGACCTGGTCGTCGTGTCCCGCGCCGAGGCGGCCGCGGACGTCCTCGCGGGCGGGCAGGACCTCGCACGACGGCTGGGAACCCTGCTGGTCGCATTCCCGGGCGACCACGTCGGCGAGCTGCGCCTGCTCGTCTGCCTCTACGGGTCCCCGCTGCTGCACGTCGATTTCAAGTTCGTCTCCACCGGCGAGCTCCGACACCGCGTCGAGGATCCGACGATCCTCTGGGATCGCACCGGGGAGGTGCGGGCCGTTCTGTCGGAGACCGGCGCCGTGTATCCGCCGCCGGACCTGCAGTGGATCGAGGACCGGTTCTGGCCGTGGATGCACTACCTCGGAGTGAAGATCGCGCGCGGCGAGCTGTTCGAGGCGATCGACGGACTGGGCTTCGTGCGTGCGCACGTCCTGGGACCGCTCGCCTTGTCCGAGGCGGGCGCGCAGCCGAACGGCGTCCGACGGGTGGAGCAGAGCGTGCCCGATCGCGCCGGCGAGCTGCGCGCGACGGTTCCCGCCCACGAGGCTGCATCGTGCCGGCGCGCGCTCGCGGCGACCGTCGCGCTCTACGCCGACCTGCGCGATCGGATCTCGCCCCCGACGCTCGTGCGCCGCGCCGAGGCGGAAGACGCCGTGCGGACCTTTCTCGAGCTGCCGCCGCGATGCTCGAAGCGATCCTGACGCGATACGGCGCCCTCGCCGTATTCGTCGGCGTCGCGGTGGAGGGCGAGGTGACGCTCATCCTCGCGGGCGTGGTCGCGCACCTGGGATACTTCGATCTCTCGACCGCGATCGCCGCTGGCGCGCTGGGCGGCATGGCCGGCGACTCGACGCTCTACGCCGTGGGTCGCCGCGGCGCCGCCGTGATACGCGGCACGGCGCTGTATCAGCGTGCCGAGCCCACCGTCGAGCGGCTCGCCACGTGGCTCGGGCCGCGCGAGGTCGTCGCGTCGCGCTTCGTCTACGGGACGCGGGCGGCGTCGATGGTGTTCTGGGGCGTGCGCGGGCTCCCCTACGGCCGGTTCCTCGCCTTCGACGTCGTCGGGTGCATGCTCTACGCCATCGCCTTCGCGTCGCTCGGCTATGCCTTCAGCCAGAGCGCCGCGGCGCTGGTCGGGAACGTCCGTCGTGTCGAGATGTGGCTCCTCGGAGCCGCCGTCGCCGCGCTCGGGGTGGCGTTGGCGCGGCGCTTCGTCGCGCGGCGGATGGTGACGGCGTCGCGCGGGAGCTGAGCCATCAACGATCGCGCGGCGACGTGATAGAGGTCGCCCATGGCTGAGCCGAAGACGGTCCTCGATGCGATCGCGACGCGCCTCGGCGAGACGACGGCCGTCGTGCTCGGGCTCTCCGCGGGAGCCATGCTCGCCGAGGGCGCCGTGCTGGTGCCGTGGTGGCGTTCGCTCCCGCCCGCATCCTTCCTCCAATGGTACGCGTCGAACGCGATGCGTCTGTTCGACTTCTTCGGTCCCCTCGAGATCGCCGGCGCGGCGCTCGCGCTCGCGGCGAGCGCGCTGCACCTCGCGCGACGACGACCCGCGAGCGGCTGGTTCCTCGCGTCGACGGTGCTGGCGGTCGCGATCCTCGCCGCGTTCCCGATCTACTTCCAGGAGGTGAACGCCTCGTTCGCCGCCGGCACGGTCGAGCCGGAGCGCGTCGGCTCGGAGCTCGCACGATGGGCTTCGTGGCACTGGGGGCGCACGGCGCTCGGCATCGTCGCCTGCGGCGCCGCGGTTCGCGGCGTGCGCGTGACGGGCATGGACGGAGCCTGACGTGGCCGGCGCAGTCTCCATCGTGCCGTTCGAGGAGCGCCATCACGCCGCCTGCACGGCGATCCTCGGAGCGTTGCCCGACTGGTTCGGCATCCCGGAGTCGAACACCGCCTATCTCCAGGGTCTGCGCGAGCTTCCCGCGTTCGTGGCCCTGCGCGACGGCGACGTCGTCGGCTTCGCGAGCCTCCGCCCCCACTTCGAGCGCTCGGCCGAGCTCGAGGTCATGGCCGTGCGTCCGGACCAGCATCGGAGCGGCGTCGGTCGCGCGCTCGTGCGGCATTGCGAGGCCTGGCTGCGCGCGCGAGGCTTCGCCGTGCTCCACGTGAAGACCCTCGCGCCCTCGCATCCGGATCCCTTCTACGCGCGCACGCGGGCGTTCTACCTCGCGCTCGGCTTCGAGCCGGTCTTCGAAACGCCGGCGCTGTGGGGCCCCGAGAATCCGGCGCTCGTCTCGGTGAAGCTCCTCTCCAGGTCATGATCCGAGCGGCTCGTCGAGCCGTCGGAGCTGCGCCGCGGCGTGGGTCAAGTGCTCGTGACCCACGCCTGCGCCGAGGCGCGCCGGCTGGGACGCCGGGTGCTCGTGATCCAGGGCGATCCCAATGCCGCCGGCTTCTACGAGGCCTGCGGGGCGCGGCAGGTCGGCTGGCAGCCGTCCACCAGCATCCCGGGGCGGTTGCTCCCCCTGTTTCGGCTCGAGCTGACGAGCTAGGCTCGGCGACGCATGGACGGCGTCCACGATCTCGGCGGGATGGGTGGCTTCGGCGCCGTCGAGGTCGAGCCCAACGAGCCGGTGTTCCACGAGCCTTGGGAGGCGCGCGCGTTCGCGCTCAACTTCCTCGGCATCGGCGTCCTGCGCGCATACAACGTGCACGAGTACCGGCACGCCGTCGAGCGCATGGATCCCGCACACTATCTCGCTGCGTCGTACTACGAGCGATGGCTCACGGGCGTCGCCACGCTGCTCGTCGAGAAGGGCGTCGTCACGCGCGACGAGCTGGAGGCGCGCGCGGGCGGACCGTTTCCGCTCTCGCGGCCCGCGGCGCCCGGACGGACCGCCGACGCGCCCGGCGAGGGACCGCGCTTCGCCGTCGGCGACACCGTGCTCGTCCGCGACGTCCATCCGCGCGGGCACACGCGCGCTCCGCGCTACGTGCGCGGGCGGCGCGGCGTCGTGCTCCGCGTCGTGCGGCGCTTCCTCTTCCCGGACGCGGCAGGCCACGGCCTACGCGCGCACAAGGAGCATGCGTATCACGTGGAGTTCCCGGCCGAGGATCTGTGGGAGGACGCGGGGAGCCGCGCGACCGTGATCGTCGATCTGTGGGAGAGCTACCTCGCGAGGGCGTCGTGAGCGATCCGCGTCACCCGATCGCCCCGGCACCCGTCGCCAAGCGTGCGCAGGCGGTCGAGGAAGCCCTGTCTACGAGGGGGCTCGTGCCCGATGGCTTCCTCGACGAAACGGTGGCCCGCACGCGTCAGGAGTTCAGTCCGGAGAACGGCGCCCGCGTCGTCGCACGCGCGTGGACCGATCCCGGCTATCGCGCGCGACTGCTCGCGGACGGTGCGGCGGCGACGGCGGAGCTCGGCATCGCGCCGCCCACCAGCGAGTACCTGGTCGTGCTGGAGAACACGCCGACCCTGCACAACGTCATCGTCTGCACGCAGTGCTCCTGCACGGCGTGGTCCGTCATCGGCCTGCCGCCCGACTGGTACAAGAGCCCGGAGTACCGCGCCCGCATCGTGCGCGAGTCGAGGACCCTCCTCGCCGAGATGGGCCTCGATCTCCCCGAGGACGTCGCCGTGCGCGTGTGGGACACGAGCGGTGAGACGCGCTACATGGTGCTGCCGCTCCGGCCGGCCGGCACCGAGGGGTGGAGCGAGGAGCGGCTCGCCGCGATCGTCACGCGCGAGGCGATGATCGGGGTTGCGCGCGTGGACGTCCCTCGCTCGTGACCGGACCGGCCGCGTCGCCTTGTGTTGGGTCGATCGCGGGGCGACTCTGCAGCATGGCCTCGCGGGCTCGCGGTGACGGATCCGCCCGATGACGCCCAGTCGACCGTTCGATCTCGTGATCTTCGACTGCGACGGCGTGCTCGTCGACAGCGAGCGGTTGATCAACCGGATCGAGTCGCGGCTCTTCTCGCAGGTCGGGCTCGACGTCTCGCCCGACGAGGCGCGGACGGCGTTCAAGGGACGAACCGTGGCGGAGATCGTCGCCATCGCGGAGTCGGCGCGCGGGGCGACGCTCCCGGCGGGCTGGCTCTACGACTGGGGCATGCTGATCGCGCTCGGCTTCGTGCGGGATCTGCGCGCCGTCTCGGGCGTGCGCTCGGTGCTCGACCGTCTGGCGGCTCGCGAGATCCCCACCTGCGTCGCCTCGCAGGCGCCGAAGGTCCGCGTCGAGCTGGCGCTGGCGGTGACGGACCTCGAGCGATATTTCGGCGCGCGTGCCTTCACGGCATCGATGGTGCCGCGCGCAAAGCCGCTTCCGGACCTCTTCCTCTACGCGGCGGCGGCCATGGGCGCGGAGCCGTCGCGCTGCGCCGTCGTCGAGGACTCGGAGAGCGGCGTTCGCGCCGCGGTCGCCGCCGGGATGACCGTGTTCGGCTACGCGGCCGATGAGGACGCCGAGGCTCTCGCACGGGCCGGCGCGGCCGTCTTCGGGACGATGGCGGAGCTGCCCGCGCTGCTCGAGTCCGGCGCGGACGCGGGCGCGAGAGGGAATCCCCCCGAAGCGGTCGTGCGCCTGCGGGACGCGTACCAGGCGTTCGCGGCCGGTGACCGGCGTAGCCTCGGCGATCTTCTTTCCGACGACGTCGTCTATCACCTCCCCGGCCGGCATCTGGGTGGCGGCACGCTGCGCGGGCGGTCGGAGGTCTTCGAGCGAACGGCCCGCGCGGCCCTCTCGTGCGACGGGCCTCCGGCGGTCCGTCTCCGCAACGTGGTCGGATCGGGCGAGCACGTCCTCTCCATCGAGCGGTTCGCCGCCCGCCGGCGCGGCCGGAGCGTCGACCAGGAGGTGTGCGTCGTGTGGCGGATGGCGGGCGAGCGGTGCGTCGAGATCTGGTCGGCGTTCTCGGACCAGGCCTCGTGCGATCGCTTCTGGCAGGACGGATGAGCGAGCCGATCGCGATCCGGGAGTTCTTCGAGTCCTATCGCCAGGCGTTCAACCGCCTGGACGTCGACGCCATCGTCGGCCACTTCTGCACGCCCGCCACGCTGTCGACGAACGACGGCTACACGGTCTGGAGCGATGCCGCGCAGGTCCACAAGAACATCACGGCGCTCTGCAACCTCTACCGCACGCTCGGCTTCGCCGGGGCGGAGTGCGAGCCGCTGGACATCCTGGAGCAGCCGCCTCGGCATGCATTCGCGAACGTGCTGTGGACGGTCCATCACCGGGAAGGGCTGTCGCCGTGGCGGTTCCGGACGGCCTACAACCTGCGGTGCGAAGGTGGTCGCTGGCGGATTCTCCTCTGCACGGCGTACGAGGAAAAGGTGACGACGGGATGACGCTATCCGGCTGGATGCGGAACGCCCTCTGGGCGACCGGCGTGATGAACGTCGGCGCCGCCTTCGCCTTTGCGCCCTCCGGCCAGGCGCTTCGCGCGGTGGCGGGCTTTCCGGACGGCGAGCCGCTCTACCTCGCCACCTCGAGCCTGTTCGTGCTGCTGTTCGGCGTGGGCTACCTCTGGTCGGCCGCCGTGGGCCGGGCCGACCGGATCTTCATCACGATCGCGGCGATCGGAAAGCTCTCGTTCGTGGCGCTCGTGGTGACGTACTGGCTCGCAGGCGCGCTGCCGGCGCGCGCCGTCCTCGTGGCGAGCGGCGACGTCGTGTTCGGCGTGCTGTTCCTCGCGTGGCTCGCGGGCATCGGCGTTCCGGAGGCGTCGACGCATGCCGCGTGACGCGGTCCTCGTCACCGGCGGCAACTCGGGCATCGGCTTCGAGTGCGCGCGCCAGCTCGCACGGGAGGGCCGGCACGTCCTCATCGCGAGCCGCAACCGCGCCCTCTCCGTCGAAGCGGTGCGTCGCATCGCCGCCGAGAGCGGGGCCGACGCGGTCGCCGAAGCCGGCCTCGACCTCGGCTCGATCGAATCGGTGCGCCGCTTCGCGAACGAGCTCGATGCTTCCGATCTGCGGCTCCGCGCGCTCGTCTGCAATGCGGGCCTGCAGGTGAGCCGCGGCCCGCAGCTCTCGCCCGACGGGTTCGAGATCACGTTCGCCGTGAACCACCTCGGCCACTTCCTGCTGACGAACCTGCTCCTCGAACGCCTGCGCGCGAACGCGCCGGCACGGATCGTCGTGGTCGCCTCCGGCGTGCACGATCCGAAGCTCCGCACGGGCATGCCGAAGGCGAACGTGACGGACCTCGGGACGCTGGCGGCCACCGGCGGTCCCCGCAGGGGCGAATTCGACGGCCGCCTCGCGTACGTGAACAGCAAGCTCTGCAACCTCTGGTTCACCTACGAACTCGTGCGACGCATGGCGGCCGCCGGGATCTCGAACGGCCAGCATGCCGTGACCGTCAACGCGTACGATCCGGGTCTCGTCCCGGGCTCGGGCCTCGCGCGCGACTATCCGGCGGCGCTGCGATTCGCGTGGAACCGGATCCTTCCCGGCGTGGCGACGGTGCTCTCGCCGGTGCTGCCGACCATCAACCCGGCATGGAAGTCCGGCCGGGCGCTTGCCCGCCTCGTGACCGATCCCGCGCTCGCCACCGTCACGGGGAAATACTTTCCCTCCCACGCGCGCTGGCACGAGGCGGCCTCGTCGGACGCGTCGTACGACACGGATCGAGCGCGCGCGCTGTGGGACGAGAGCGTACGCATGAGCCGCCTCGCGCCGGCGGAGTCACCGCTCGCGCGAGCGTGACGGCCGGGACAAGGGGGTTTCGATGTCGACCACTCAGGCGGACAAGGGCCGTGCATTTCGTGCCCTCCACCAGCGCGATCGCGCGTTCATCATTCCCAACCCGTGGGACGTCGGCACGGCCCGCCTCCTCGCGCACATGGGTTTCGAGGCCCTCGCGACGACGAGCGCCGGCTACGCCTTCTCCGTCGGACGCCGCGACAACACCGTCGGTCGCGACGAGATGATCGCGCACGTCGCCACGATCGTCGCGGCGACGCCGCTGCCCGTCAGCGCGGATCTCGAGAACGGCTTCGGCGACGACCCCGCGACCTGCGCGGAGACGATCCGTCGCGCCGCCGCGACCGGTCTGGTGGGCGGCTCGATCGAGGACGCGACCGGCCGCCCTGGCGATCCCATCTATCCGAAGGCGCTCGCGGTCGAGCGCGTGCGGGCCGCGGTGGAGGCGGCGCGCGCGCTGCCGTTCCCCTTCACCCTCACGGCGCGTGCCGAAAACCATCTCCACGGACGACCGGATCTCGCGGACACCATCGCGCGGCTGCAGGCGTACCAGGAAGCGGGCGCAGACGTGCTCTACGCGCCGGGTCTCGCCAGCCGGGACGACATCGCGGCCGTGATTCGCTCCGTCGATCGGCCGGTGAACGTGGTGATGGGCCTGCAGGGCGCACGGCTCGGCCTGGCCGAGCTGTCCGCGCTCGGCGTCCGGCGCATCAGCGTCGGCAGCGCGCTCGCGCGCGCCGCGCTCGGCGCCTTCCTGCGCGCCGCGCGCGAGATGAAGGAGCAGGGCACGTTCACCTTCGCCGATCAGGCCGTCTCCTACCGCGACGTCAGCGCCATGCTCGCACCATGAGGTCACCCCGATGATCGCGCTCCAGCCCATCGGCCACGTCCGCAGCGCCCGCAACGATCTCACCGACGACGACTGGGGCGACGTGCGGGCCCGCATCGAGCTCGACGAGACGTTCCCACCCGAATGCCTCGACGGCATCGAGGAGTTCTCGCACCTGGAGGTCATCTTCTGCTTCGACCGCGTCGACGAGACCAAGGTCGAGCGCGGCGCGCGACATCCGCGCGGCAACCGCGAGTGGCCCCGCGTCGGGATCTTCGCGCAGCGAGGCAAGGATCGTCCGAACCGCCTGGGCTCGACGATCGTCGAGCTGGCGGCGCGCGCCGGGCGCGTGCTCACGGTCGTCGGGCTCGACGCGATCGACGGGACGCCCGTGTTGGACGTCAAGCCCGTCATGGTCGAGTTCCTGCCGCGCGGCGAGGTGCGCCAGCCGCCCTGGTCGCACGAGCTCATGCGCAGCTACTGGCGCTGACGGCGATGCAGCAGATCCTCGTCTACGGCGACTCGCTCACGTGGGGCATCATCCCCGACACGCGCCGGCGCCAGCCCTTCGAGCGCCGATGGCCGGGCGTGATGGAGCGGGACCTCCTCGCCGCGGGGCACCGCGTGCGCGTCATCGAGGACTGCCTCAACGGGCGGCGCACGGTGTGGGACGATCCGTTCAAGCCCGGGCGCAACGGGCTCGCCGGGCTCGAGCAGCGGATCGAGATCAACTCGCCCCTGGCGCTCGTCGTCGTCATGCTGGGGACGAACGACTTCCAGTCCGTGCACCCGCACGACGCCTGGCAATCGGCGCAGGGTCTGGCGGCGATCGTGCGTGCCATCCGGCGCGCGCCGATCGAGCCCGGCATGCCCACGCCCGAGGTGCTGATCGTGGCGCCGCCGCCGATCCGGACGCCGCGCGGGCCCATGGCCCCCAAGTTCCTCGGCGCCGACGCCAAGTGCGCGGGGCTCGCCGCGGCATACGAGCGGGTCGCCGCCGAGGAGGCGTGCCGCTTCTTCGACGCCGCCACGGTCACGACCTCGAGCACCGTCGACGGCGTCCACCTGGACGCCGAGCAGCACGTGGCGCTGGGGGAGGCGCTCGCCAGGGTGGTGGCGCCGCTCCTCTAGCGCGGTGCCGAAGGCGACGGCGGGGCCCTTCTGCGAGCCCCCGCCGCCTGCTAGGAGCGATCCCATGGAAGCCGTCGCGACCGAGCCGTTCTTCTTCAACCCGTTCGACGAAGCGACCCGTCGCGACCCCTACGTGCTCTTCGCGCGCGCGCGTCGCGAGCATCCGGTCTGGCGCCACGAGGGGCTGCCGTTGTCCTCCGTCTTCCTCCACGCCGACTGCCAGGCGATCCTGCGCGACCCGCAGACCTGGTCGAGCCAGTTCCCGACCCCGCCCGGGTTCGAGCCCGACGACGTCCCGCGCAGCATGCTCGTGCTGGATCCGCCGCAGCACACGCGCCTGCGCGGCCTCGTGAGCCAGGCCTTCACGCCGAAGCGCGTGCGCGGCCTCGCGCCGCGCGTCGAGACCATCGCCCAGGAGCTGCTCGACGACGCGCTCGAGAAGCGCGAGGTCGATCTGGTCGAGGCGCTCACGTATCCGCTGCCCGTCATCGTCATCGCCGAGATGCTGGGCGTACCGGCCGCCGATCGTGCCCAGTTCAAGGCGTGGTCCGACGCGCTCGTAGCGCCACTCGGGTCGATCTTCTTCGCGCCGCCCGCGCCCGAGCTGGTGGCGCAGCAACGGCAGATCCGCGCCGAGTTCGAGGCGTACTTCGTGAAGCTGATCGAGGAGCGGCGGGCCCGCCCGCAGGACGACCTCCTCTCCGCGCTGGTCGCCGCCGAGCTCGAAGGATCGCGCCTGTCGTTCGACGAGCTGCTCGCGATGCTGATCCTGCTCCTCGTCGCCGGCAACGAGACCACGACGAACCTCATCGGCAACACGGCGATCGAGCTGCTCGCGCACCCGAAGGAGCTCGCGGCCGTGCGCGCCGATCCGTCACTCGTGCCGGGTACGATCGAAGAGGTGCTGCGCTTCGCGTCACCCGTGCAGATGGACCCGCGCATCGCGACACGCGACGTCGTGATCCAGGGCACGACCATCCCGGCGGGCGAGTTCGTGCTCTGCTGGCTCGGGGCGGCCAACCGCGACGAGGGCGTCTTCGAGCGTCCCGAGGCGTTCGACGTCCGCCGGCAGAAGAACAACCACATCTCGTTCGGCTTCGGGCCGCACTACTGCCTCGGCTCGGCGCTCGCGACGCTCGAAGCCGAGGTCGCGCTGCGCGTGCTGCTGGCGCGCACGCGCAGCTTCCGCCGCATCGACGATCGCCCGCTGCCCATGCATCCGAGCATCGTCTTTCGCGGTGTCACGAGCTTGCCGCTGGCCCTCGAGCCGGCGTGAGAGAAGAGAGAGGACGTTCCCACATGGCCAAGGTCACGAAGTCGGACGAGGAGTGGCGGCGCGAGCTCACGCCGGAGCAATACGCCGTGTGCCGCCAGAAGGGCACCGAGCGCGCGTTCACGGGGAAGTACTGGAACACCAAGGACGACGGCACGTACCATTGCTCGGCCTGCGGAGCGCCCCTGTTCGACGCGAAGACGAAGTTCGACTCCGGCACGGGCTGGCCGAGCTTCTGGAAGCCGGTCTCGCCCGACGCCGTGAAGACCGAAGAGGATACGTCCCACGGGATGCGCCGCATCGAGGCGCTCTGCGCCGCCTGCGACGCCCACCTGGGCCACGTCTTTCCCGACGGCCCGCAGCCGACCGGCGAGCGCTACTGCATGAACTCGGTGTCGCTCGACCTGCGCAAGCGCGACTGAGCCGCGGTCAGAACCCCGTCAGCGCGATCGCGCCGAGCAGGAGCAGCGCGCCGGCCGGCACGAGCACGATGCCGAGCCCCGGGTCGCCGGCTTCAACCATCGCTGCTGCGCGGAGTACCTACACGGCTTGTGTGACGAGATTGTTCGCGTGTGCGGGCGGGGCCGCTTGTACCCCCCGCCTCGTCGGAGGCATTGGGATGCTCGTCGTGACCCCCGTCGCCCGTCTCGCCGCCGCGTGGTGCGCATGCCGCTCCGTCGTCGTGCTCACCGGCGCGGGCCTCTCGACCGCATCCGGCATTCCCGACTTCCGCTCGCCGGGTGGACGGTGGTCCCGGTACCGGCCGGTGACGATCCAGGAGTTCCTCGCGTCCGAAGCCGACCGCGAGCGCTACTGGCGGTACAAGG
>DATJZY010000023.1 GCA_035577985.1 Candidatus Eisenbacteria bacterium | reverse complement strand
CACGCCGCTCGCGGTGCGAGGTGCCGTGAGCCAGCAGGAGCTCGACAACGCCGTCCAGGCGACCCGCGCGAGCGAGGCGCAGGTGCAGGCGGCCGAAGCGGCCGTGACGAACGCCCGCCTCGACCTCGGTTGGACGAAGGTTTATGCGCCGATCCGCGGCATCGCAGGCATCGCACCAGTGCAGATCGGCGATCTGGTGACCCCGTCGACCGTGCTGACGACCATCTCACAAGTCGATCCGATGAAGGTCACCTTCCCGATCACCGAGCGCGAATACCTGCGCTTCGCCGATTTCATCAAGGAGCATCAGGAAACGGGCACCGAAGCCGGCGGGCCGCAGCTCGAGTTGATCCTGACCGACGGCAGCACGTATCCCCGTCCGGGCCGTTTCTACGTCGCGGACCGGCAGGTCGACCGGCAGACGGGGACGATCCTCGTGCAGGCCCTCTTCCCGAACCCTGACGCAATCCTGCGCCCGGGTCTCTACGCGAAGGTCCGCGCTCCGACCGAAACCGTGCGCGGTGCGCTGCTCGTGCCCCAGCGGGCGATGATCGAGACACAAGGCGTCTACCAAGTCGCGGTCGTGGGATCGGACGACAACGTGTCGCTCCGCACGGTGAAGCCGGGCCAGCAGGTGGACGGGCTCTGGATCATCGACCAGGGCCTCACACCGGGCGAGCGCGTCGTGACGGAGGGACTGCAGAACATCCGCGACGGGATCGCCGTGACACCGAAGCCGGACATGTCGGGCGAGGCCGCGGCTGCTCCCACGCCGCCCCGGAAGGGCTAGCCATGTCGAAGTTCTTCATCGAGCGGCCGATCGTTGCGATCGTCATCGCAATCCTCTTCGTGATCGGCGGCGCCGTCATGGTGTTCCGGCTTCCGGTCGCGCAGTTCCCCGAGATCGCCCCGCCCAAGATCCAGACGACTGCCGTGTACACGGGCGCCGACGCACTCACCGTCGAGGAGTCGGTCGCCACCCCGATCGACGCCCAGGTGAACGGCGCGAAGCGCATGATCTATATGCAGGCGATCTCCGGCAACGACGGCACGATGACCCTGCAGGTGTCGTTCGACGTCGACACGGACATCGACATCGACCAGGTGCAGGTCCAGAACCGCCTCGCGCAGGCGCAGGCCAACCTGCCCCATGAGGTGAACGACTACGGCCTCACGACGATCCAGACGGCCGGCATCCCCCTGCTCCTGTTCTCGGTCAGCTCGCCGAACCGGACGTGGGACCAGACCTTCCTCTCGAACTACCTGGTGATCACCGTCCAGGACGAGCTCGCCCGCGTGCCGGGGATCGGGCAGGCCAAGATCTACGGCGCGTCGAACTACGCCATGCGCGTGTGGCTCGCGCCGGACACGATGGCGAACATGGGGCTCACGGTCACGGATCTCGCGAAGGCGATCTCCGCGCAGAACGTCGTGAATCCTGCGGGAACGATGGGTGGGGAGCCGGCGCCACCCGGCCGCGAGCTCACCTACACGGTGCGGGCGCGCGGGCGCATGATGAGCGCGGAAGAGTTCGGCGACATCATCGTGCGGGCCAGGCCCGACGGATCGCTCGTGCGCCTGAAGGACGTGGCTCGCCTCGAGCTCGGGGCCGAGAGCTACACCCAGGATGCGTACGCAAACGGGACGCCGGCAGCACACCTCGGTCTGTTCCAGGTCCCCGGCTCGAACG
The DNA here is from genome assembly GCA_035577985.1 of Candidatus Eisenbacteria bacterium. Classification (NCBI taxonomy): domain Bacteria; phylum Candidatus Eiseniibacteriota; species Candidatus Eiseniibacteriota bacterium. The sequence goes on along the minus strand of DATJZY010000023.1, from coordinate 1,789 downwards.
CGCTCGAGGCGGCCAATCGCGCCAAGGCGACGATGGCCCGACTGGCCGAGAAGTTCCCTGCCGACATGCGTTACGACGTGACGCTCGACACCACGATCCCCGTGACCGAGGGCGCGAAGGAGATCGCCATCACGTTGCTCGAGGCGATCGGGCTCGTGATCGTGGTGGTGTTCGTCTTCCTCCAGAACTGGCGCGCCACGCTCATCCCCATCCTGACGATCCCCGTGTCGCTGGTCGGCACCTTCGTATTCTTCCCGATGCTCGGGTTCACGATCAACACGCTGTCGCTGCTCGGGCTCGTACTCGCCGTCGGGCTCGTCGTGGACGACGCGATCGTGGTCGTCGAGGCGATCGAGTCGAAGATCGAACAGGGCCGATCGCCGCACGATGCGGCGATCGAGGCGATGGATGAGGTGAGCGGCGCGCTCGTCGGCATCGCGATCGTGCTCTCGAGCGTATTCATTCCAGCCGCCTTCATCGCCGGCATTACCGGATCGCTCTACCGTCAGTTCGCGCTCACCATCGCGTTCTCGGTCCTGATCTCCTGCTTCAATGCGCTCACCTTGAGTCCCGCGCTCGGTGCGCTGATCCTGAAGCCCCGGACGGGGGGGCATCGGGGACTCCTCGGACGCTTCTTCGGCGGCTTCGATCGCGTCTTCGCGTCGGCGCAGAACGGGTACGTCCGGGGCTCCCGGCTCCTGATCCGCAAATTCGGCGCGGCGCTCGTCGTGCTGGCCGCGTTCACGCTGCTCGCGGGCGGCCTCGGGAGAGTCCTGCCGACCTCCTTCATGCCCCAGGAGGACCAGGGGTTCTTCTTCATGAACGTGCAGCTCCCGGAGGCCGCATCGCTGCAGCGGACGAACGCCGTGATGCGGAAGGTCGACGAGATCCTGAAGGCCGAGCCGGGTGTGCACTACCTGGACGCGGTCGCCGGATGGAGCCTCCTGTCGCAGACGGTGAGCCCGCGAAACGGCGTCTACTTCGTCCAGCTCGCTCCCTACGACGAGCGCGCGACGCGGGCGCTCCAGGCGGACGCCATCATCGCCTCGCTGAATCGGAAGCTCGCGGCGCTGCCCGACGCCCGGGTGTTCGCATTCCCGCCCCCCGCGATCCCCGGCGTCGGCCAGTCCGGCGGCGTCGACGTCTTCATCCAGGATCGCGCCGGCAAGACCGTCGACTATCTCTGGGACAACACCCAGCGCTTCATGGCCGAGCTGCGCAAGCGACCCGAGATCGCAGCCATCGCGACCACGTTCGCGCCCGCCATGCCGCAGCTCTTCGCGCACGTCGACGAGGATCGCGTGTTCAAGCTCGGCGTGCCGATCCGGGACGTCTACGGGACGCTCCAGACTTTGCTAGGCGGCTACTACGTGAACCAGTTCAATCGCTTCGGGCGAGTCTGGCGCGTGTTCCTCGAATCCGAGCCGCAGTACCGGATGGATCCGGCGGACCTCGCCCTCTTCTACGTCCGCAACCAGGACGGCGGCATGCTGCCACTGTCGACGCTCGTCTCGCTCGAGAAGTCGTCGGGCCCCGAGTACTCGAACCGCTTCAACGAGTATCGTGCGATCGAGGTCCTCGCATTCCCGGCGCCGGGCTACAGCTCCGGCCAGGGGATGGCCGCCGTCGCCGCCGTCGCCGACTCCGTGTTGCCGCGCGACATGGGATACGCGTGGAACGGAATGAGCTACCAGGAGTCGATCGCGGGGAGCGGCGCGGCCGTCTTCGCGCTGTCGCTGCTCATCGTCTTCCTCATCCTGGCGGCGCTCTACCAGAGCTGGTCGCTGCC
>DATJZY010000022.1 GCA_035577985.1 Candidatus Eisenbacteria bacterium | reverse complement strand
TCGCGACGATCTTCACCGCGAGCAGGACGACGACGACGTACGGCACCGCCCCCCACAGCGTGGTCGGGAACTCGAACGAGCCGACGAACATGAGGCGCACGTACTTGAGGAAGAGCTCGACGAGCTGATCGGGATGGACGGCGTAGTTCGCCGCGTGGGTCGAGATGAACGGGAAGTACGTCCCGACGCGCCGGTGCCAGTAGGCGCACGTCGCGGCGTGGACGACGAGGCTCGCGATCGCGAACGCGATCGCGCCGCGCCAGCGGCGTCCGACGAGGTAGTAGAGTCCGAGCGCCGGCAGCGCGTAGACGACCCACAGCTTCACGTAGAAGCCGAACCACAGGCACAGGGCGAGCACGATGCCCTGCCACACGGGCCACCCCTCGAGCAGGACGAGCGCGGTGAAGCCGGCGGCGATCGCGAGCTCCAGGTACGAGTCGTTCGCGCGCACCGTCCCCAGCACCACCTCGAACGGCGCCGTCGCGACCAAGAGGCCGCCGAGGAACGCCTGCAGCCGCGTGTATCGCCACCGCACGAGGATGGCGTAGGCCATGATGGGAAACGTCGACGTGAGGATCCACGTCGGCGCGAGGAACGCCGTCTCCGAGACGCCGAAGAGGAGGAAGGCCAGGTGGTTGAAGATCCAGCCCGCGAAACGGACGTGGAGCTGGTCGGTCAGCAGCGGTCCGTTCGCCAGGATGTGCAGGAGCACCGCGAACTCCTGCGGGTCGTCGCCGAGGATGAGGCCCTGGAGGAGCCACCACCGCACCACGAACGCCGTGGCGAACAGGACCGTGGCGGCGAGCACGTGCACACGCATGGTCGCGTGCGCCGCTAGCGGCCGGACGGCGGGGGTGTCAAGCGCGCGGAGTCGCCGGCGTCAGTGCACGCAGTCCGGAATGTCGTCCGGCCCGCAGTCGGGATCGGTCGTGATGCCACCGTGCCCGCACGGGTCCAGGAACGTGTCGACGACCGGGCCGACGGTCATCGTGCCGACGTGAATCAGGATCGTGTAGTGGAGGTGGACCATCGGACACGAGGGGTGCGCCGGTTCCACGCAGCCGTCCGGGGCGGGCTCGACGTCCGAGAGGCAGATGTTGCCCGCGGGGACGCCCGGAATCTGTGCGAGTGGCACGAGCGCCCGCCCGGGCGGCTGCGTCGTCGTGGTGACGGGCGTGGTCGTCGTGGTCGTCGTCTCGTTGTCGACCTTCCCGGTCGGCGTGCAGAGCATGGCCGACTTCGTGATCTTCACGTCGGCGGTGCCGAACTGGTTCGAGATCGAGACGGTGCGCTTCTCGCGCTGGGGCTTCAAGGCGTAGCACACGAGATGATCGAGCGGGTTGCGGATGCCCTCGCCGTTCTTGCTGACCGGGTTGCAGAGCACGATCGCGCGTCCGGCCTTGTTCTCCTCGGTCTTGAACTGGTCGACCATCCGCACGTCGCGCTTGGCGGGGCCGCCCGGGAACTTGCCCGTGTAGCAGAAGAAGTGGTCGACCTCGATGGCGGCACCCTCGCCGTTCTTCTCGGTCGGCAGACAGAGCAGGCTCGTCTTCTTGGTCGTCACCTGTCCTTGCCCGAACTGGTTGTGGATCGTGACGGTGTGCTTCAGCTTCTCGGGCTTCACCGCGTAGCACGTGAGGTGGTTCGTTTCGTTGTAGAGCGGCTCGTTGCCCTTCGTGCTGGGCGTGCACAGGAACCGCGGCTTCAACACCTGCGCCTGGCGCTGGCCGAACTGATCGAGCAGCGTCACCTGCTGCTTGGTGAACTTCGGGAACTTCGCCGTGTAGCACTTGAAGTGGTCTGGCGGCGACTTCGGGCAGTGCTCGTGGGCGAGACCCGCGACCTGGTAGCAGTCGGGATTCGTCGCCGAGTGGTACGGCGGCAACGAGGCGACCTGGTTCGTCACGTGCACCGGCGCTCCCGGCGGACCGCCGGGCGGCCCGCCCTGCAGGACGGTGCCGCCGACGTCGACGTCGAAGAACACGTCGAAGAAGCTGTCGGCCTTGAAGTCCTTCGTCGGATCGGGGTTCGTGTCGGTCACCTTGCCGACCGAGGTCTGCATCGGGTCCTCGAACACGGTCACCATCACGTCGCCGGTCGGGAGCGCGCAGCCGACGCCGCCCACCACCGTCGCGATGCCGGTGAGCTCCATGGCGAGCATCTCGGTGTCGATCTGGCGCAGGCCGCCGCCCAGGTCGATCGGATCGCCGCGCCGGACCACGGTCGGGCCGTGCGCGTCGAAGTCGACGGTGCAGACGCCGAACGGCGTCGCAAGGTCGTAGCCGTCGAGCGTCATGTGCGAGTCGAAGACGTCGATCCCCGAGGGCGGGAAGACGTCCTCGACCGCGGGCGGAACGAGGCAGCCGGGATCGTCGATGTCGGTCGCGCCGTCGCCGTCGTTGTCGATGCCGTCGAGGCACGCCGGTGGATTGGCGACGCTCTCCGGCGTCTTGGTCGCGTCCGCCGGATCGGAGCCGAGCAGCGTCTCCAACCCATCCAGGTATCCGTCCTGGTCGGTGTCGACCGCCGCGGGCAGTGCGTACGCGAACGTGCCCCAGAGCAGAAGCGTTCCCACGAACCAGCCGCAAGCCGACATGCGAGCCATCGCATTCCCCCCTTCGGCCAAGCGAGCAGGATCCGATCGTCGTTCCCAGGGCGCCGCTACCAACTGAAGGCTCGCGCGTCAACGCGCCCGCGAAGTCGCTTTCCAGGACGGCGGCGGTGGTATACGCCGGCCGATCGTGCCGGACGAAGCTCCCACGATCGCCGTGCTCGGCGCCGGCGTCGCCGGCATCTGCATGGGCATTCAGCTGAAGCGCGCCGGCTTCGAGTCCTTCACGATCTACGAGAAGTCGCCGGACGCGGGTGGCACCTGGCTCGACAACACATACCCCGGCGTCGCGTGCGACGTGCCGTCGCATCTCTACTGCTTCTCGTTCGAGCCGAATCCGGACTGGAGCCGCAAGTACTCGGCGCAGCCGGAGATCCATCGCTACTTGGAGCATTGCATCGAGCGGCACGGCCTGCGGCCGCACATCCGCTACGGCGTCGAGATCGCGGCCGCGCGGTTCGACGAGGCCGCCGGCACGTGGCGCCTGCGCACGGCCGGCGGCGAGGAGATCACCGCCCGGGTGATGGTGAGCGCGACGGGACAGCTGAATCGCCCGCACGTCCCGGCGATCCCGGGGCTCGAGAGCTTCGGCGGCCGCTGGTTCCACTCCGCGCGGTGGGATCACACGCGCGACCTCACGGGGACGAACGTCGCCGTGGTCGGCAACGGCGCCAGCGCCATCCAGTTCGTGCCGTGCATCGCGCCGCTCACGAAGCAGCTCACGATCTACCAGCGCACGCCCAATTGGCTCGTCCCGCGCAACGATCGCGCGTACCGGCCCGCGGAGAAGTGGATCTTCCGGCACGTGCCGCTCGTGAACCGTCTCTATCGGAGCTGGATCTGGCTCATGCTCGAGGCGCGCTTCTTCGGCTTCTTCAAGGACAGCCGTCTCTCGAAGCTGGCCGAGCAGGCCGCACGGCAGCACCTGGAGGCACAGATCACGAACCCCCGCCTGCGCGCGATCCTGACGCCCGACTACCCCGTCGGCTGCAAGCGCATCCTCATCTCCGACGACTACTATCCGGCGCTCGAGCGCCCGAACGTCGAGGTGGTGACCGACGCCGTCGTCCGCGTGACCCGCGACGGCGTCGTCACGCAGGACGGCACGACACGGCCCGCGGACACGATCATATTCGCGACGGGCTTCGAAACGACGACGTTCCTGGCGCCGATGGAGATCGAAGGCGCCGGCGGCCGGCGGCTCTCGGAGGCGTGGCGCGACGGCGCCGAGGCCTACCTCGGCGTCGCGGTGTCCGGCTTTCCCAATCTCTTCATGCTCTACGGTCCGAACACGAACCTCGGCCACAACTCGATCATCTTCATGGTCGAATGCCAGGTGCGCTACGTCATCGCGTGCGTCCGCGCGATCACCGAGCGTCGGCTCGCGTGGCTCGATGTCCGGACGGATGCGATGGCGCGTTTCAACGCCCATCTCCAGGACGATCTCAAGCAGACGGCATGGGATGCGGGCTGCACGAGCTGGTACAAGACGGCGTCGGGGAAGGTCACGAACAACTGGTCCGGCTTCACGCTCGAGTACTGGTGGCGCACGCGCGAGCCCGACTTCAGCGCGTTCGAAGCGCAACCGGCCGGCTGAGCGCCGCATCCTGGTCCGCATCTTCGACCAGCCGGATCTCGGCGGCGAGGTCGTCGCCCGCGGCGACGTCGACGCTCGACTGTCCGAACACCTCGCCCGTCCCGCCGAGTAGGCCGTCGCCGTCACGGTCGGTGCCCGCCGCGAGGACGTAGTGACCCGCGCGCACCCCGCCGAGCGTGAACGCGAAGCCGCGCCCGGCATCGGTGTCGGTCTGTGCGACCACCGTCTGCGTCGCTGGGTCCACGAGCAGGACGAGGATTTCTTCGTCCACGGGAGGTGTCGGAGGCGTGGGCGGGCCCTCGCCGTCGTCCGGGACGGCGCTCTGCGCGGCCAGCACGGCCTTGTGCGCGTTGACGAGGCCGCGGCCGCCGAACCCGCCCGCGAGCGCGTCCGTGAGCGCACCGGCGCGCAGGAGCGCGTCGAGCGCGTCGGGCGTCATGCGCGCGCCGGCATGCGCCTCCATGAACGCCGCCTGCATGAGCGCGACGACGCCGGTCACGTGCGGGGCGGCCATCGAGGTCCCCTGCAGAAAGCCGAAGACGGCCGTGATCGAACCGCTCGTATCGTCGCCGAGCGTGGAGAGAACACCGTCGGCGAAGCCGTCGCGGTCGGTGTCGACGCGCGTGTCGCCGCCGGGCGCCGCGATGTCGACGACGGCGCCGAAGTTCGAATAGAAGGCCTTGGCGCGGGCGAGGTCGACGGCGGCGACGCACACCACCTCCGGAAACGCCGCGGGGCTGAAGCCCGCGGCGTCCACGTCGTCGTTGCCGGCGGCCGCGACGACGATCGTCCCGGCGGCGCGCGCGTCGCGGATCGCCTCCTGCATGGCGGGCGAGACGCCCGGACCACCCAGGGAGAGGTTGATGACGTCGGCGCGCTGCGCGGGACGTTGGCCGGAGACGTTGTCGAGGCCGGCGGCGAAGCGGATGCCCTGCGCGATGTCGAAATCGGAGCCGCCGCCCGCGCCGAGCACGCGGACCGGCATGATGCGCGCGTTCCAGTCGACGCCCGCGACGCCGGTCCCGTCGTCGGTGGCGGCGCCGATCGTGCCGGCGACGTGGGTGCCGTGGAAAGAGGAGGGAACGCTCGGCGTGCCATCGCCGACGTCGAACGGATCGGGGTCGATGCCGTCGCCGTCCTGCGCCACGGTCGGGTCGGAGATGAAGTCGAAGCCGGGGACGAGACGCCCGCGATCGATGTCCGGATGGCCGATCAGGAGTCCCGTGTCGACGACCGCCACGACGACGTCGGGCGAGCCGATGGTCACGTCCCACGCTTCGGGAAGCGAGATGAGCGGGTAGTGCCACTGGAGCGGGAAGAACTCGTCGTTCGGGACGCGCAGGGGCTTCCGGACGTAGTTCGGCTGTGCCCACAGCACGTCGGCGCGCGCTCGCATCGCGGCGACCGCGTCGAGCGTCTCCCGGCGCGGGTCTCCGAGCGAGCGCGCCCCCGGCCGCGCCGGCGGCGCCACGCGGTAGAGCGCGCCGCCGGTACCGTGCGGGTCACCGGCGAGGGGCGAGCCGGCGTCGGGGCCGGCCGGTCCGTTGGAGAGGGCGCGCGCTCCTTGCTCGCGGAAACGAACGATCATCTCGCCCGGCACGAATTCGGCGTCGGCCGCAGAGGCACCGGCTCCGGCGACGACGACCCGCCCGGTGATCGTCGCCGGAACGCTCGCGCTGAACGCGGCGGCGATGCCCGCGCGTCGCGCGCGAACCACGCCGAGGAGCGTCGTGCACCGCGGTGCCTCGGTCGTGGCAGCGAGCCGGACCTTTCCCGCGACGGCGGCGCACGAGCGGAAGACGGCCTTCACGCGCGTCGCTCCACCGCGGCTGGCGATGCGGGCGCGCGTGGTCCCGCACCCGGTGAGCGTGACTGCGCGATCACCGACATCGACGATCTCCGGGCTCACGTCGGCGGCGAGGAGCGGCGCGTCGGCGACGTACGTGCCGCGACAGGGCGGCTCTGCCGCGCCCGCCGTGGCGAGCAGACCGATCGCCAGCAGCCCTGCCCGGATCACGATCACGGATCGTCGCATCGTCGCCTTCCTGTGGCGCGGCGCCGCGCCGTCGTCACTACGCCCGGCGTGCGGGCGCGGATGCGCGATTGGACCTGCCGGACATTCGTGCTTTCGTGCCCGAATGCCCTCGCCGACCGTCCTCGTGCTGCCCGGGTACGGAGACTCCGGCCCGGAGCACTGGCAGACGTTGTGGGAGCGCCGCTTCGGCTACGTCCGGGTGGTGCAGGACGATTGGGAGCACCCCCAGCGCGACGCCTGGGTGGCGAACCTGGATGCGGCCGTCGGTCGCGCGCCGGGCGAGGTCGCCCTCGTCGCCCACAGCCTCGGGTGCGCGCTTGTGGCGCACTGGGCGGCGCGTGCGGCGTGCGACCGCGTCGTCGGAGCGCTGCTCGTAGCGCCTCCGGACGTGGACGAGGTCCGCCACCTCATCCCCGAGGTCGAGAGCTTCTCGCCGGTGCCGCTCGCGTCGCTTCCGTTTCCGGCGATCGTGGTCGCGAGCGCGTCCGATCCCTACATCGAGCCCGGGCAAGCACGCGCGTTCGCAGACGGCTGGGGCGCTCGGCTCGTCGAGCTGGGGGATCGCGGGCACATCAACGCCGAGTCGGGCCTCGGCGAATGGCTCGAAGGGCACCGTCTGCTGGAGGAGCTGCTGGACGCAGGGAGACGGTGAACCATCGGATTTTGCGCGCGTTTCAGTTTGACAGCGGCTCGGAAGAAGCCTATTATCAACCGTAGCTTGCGTCACCGACCTCGGGTTTCTCTCCAAGGCGGTCGACGTGGCGCCACCGACCCGCGAGTGAGGCCTTCGCGTGGTCGGCGCAGGGTCAAGGCCGCGACCGAGGAGGTCCAATGCCCCCCCGACCGTGGGGTTCCGCTTCGCAACCATATTCCGCCCGCGCCCGACCCTTGCCCGCGCCGACGAAGCGTGAGCGGGCTCCGGTCCTGGCCGTGGGTCGTCGGGTGGTGGTGACCTGCGGAAGCCATGGTTCCCGCCGAGTTGCGCTGATGGACTCGACCGGGACGGCTCCGGTGGCGACCGTCCCCCATGGGGCCGAGGTCGAGATCCTGGCCTGGCAGCCCCGCCGGGCTGCCGACCCGCGCTACCGGGTGCGCACCACGAAGGACGGGGTCGAGGGCTGGCTCGAGGCGGCGAGCCTCAAGCCGATCGAGGTTCCGCCGCCCCCGAAGATCGTCGTCGCGCACGCGCCGGCTCCCCCCGCTCCGGCTCCGAAGCGAAGCCCGGCCCGCGAGGCACCGGCGGCCGCCAAGCGTGGCGCGCCGGCCAAGCGCCGCAAGCGCTGATCGCCGCGCTCACGTCCAGGCCTGCATCCTCGCCGACCAGGCGCCCGCGTGCGTCGCGCACCGCTCGCCGATCACGGGTGCGGCGGCGGAGATCGCCTCGAGCGCTCCGTCCGGCGGACGAACCAGGAGGAGACCGCTGCCGTTCAAGCGCTGGCGCTGGTGCTCGAGCGGCGTCGTGACGAGCTCCGCGATCGTTCCCGGCACTCCCGCCGCCGCGAGCTTCGCGATCATCGCGTTCGGCCGCGTGAGACTCTTCACCGGGTACCAGAGCACGACGCACGCGCGACGCGAATGTCGCAGGGCGCGCACGAGCGCATCGGGCACGAGCGTCCAGTCCGCCTTCTGCGTGTAGGGCGGGTCGACGAGCACGACCTGCGCGTCGGCACCGGCTTCGGCGCCGTGGATCGCGCCGCCCAGCGCGGCGAGGCCGTCGCCGCAGACGAGACGCACGCGCGAGTCACTCTTCGTATGCTCGGCGAGGCGCGCGAGCGTCGTATTGTCGCGCTCCCAGAGCGTCAGCTCGGCATTCGCGCCGAGCACGTCGCGCGCGAGCGCGGGCGAGCCCGGATAGCGCGTGGGACGTTCGCCACCGGCGCCGAGGCGGCGGCAGAGCGCGACGTAGCGTGCAACGGCGTCGTCACGCGTCGTCGTCTCGAACGATGCCCACAGACGGCCGATGCCCTCGCTCCATTCGCCGGTCGGGCCGAGTGGATAGAACCCTTCTCCCGCATGGGTTTCCACGTAGGCGACGCGTCGTGCCGCGGCCACGCGGCGCAGGATCTCGACCAGCACGCAATGCTTCCAGACGTCGCCGACGTTGCCGGCGTGGAAGCGGTGGCTGTAGTCGCGCGTGTCGTCGATGCGATAGCGCGATCGGGGCGTGGTCACGAGCGCGTGATGCTACGCGACCAGCGGGCACTCCGATAGCCGGCCGGGGGCGAGATCTCTCGCTCGCACCGGCCGGCTGCGGAAGTGTTCTGCGATCAGACCATCTCTTTCAAGCCCGCGAGCGGCCGGACGCGCACCACGTTGCGCGCCGGCTTCGCCTTGAACATCACCTGCTCCTTCGTGAACGGGTTGATGCCCATGTGCGCCTTGGTTGCGGGCTTGCGCTTGACGGTGATGCGCATGAGACCGGGCACCTTGAAGACGCCGGCTCCGCCCTTCGACAGATCGGCCTTGATGACGGCCCCGAGCGCGTGGAACACCGACGCCACGTCACGCCGGTGAATGCCGACGCTGTCCGCGATCGTCCGGAAGACGTCGCCCTTGCTGCGCGGCTTGGACGACGCGCCGATCTTGAGCGGCTTGCTGAGGTTCAGCTTCGACTGAGCCCGAACCGGTGACGCCTTCGCTGCCTTCTTCGCCATATCCACATCCTTTCCCCTGGGTAAAAACGACCGGATTGAGGGCCCCGCATAGGTCGTGGCGAAGAGAAAGACAAGCGCTACGGCCCAAAAAATGCGACTTTTGACGGGGAAAGCGAGCGCGTGGCGCGGCGCATTGTCTCGCCGGCGATTGCCAAGACCGCTCCGGCTCGGGTAGACGACGCGTCCCGACGATGCCCTCGTCACGCGCCGCCGCCCTCCTCGTCGTGCTGTTCGTGGCGATGCCCGCCGTCGCCAAGGTGCCGCTCCAGGTCTGCAAGGAGAGCTGTGCCGCGCGCGTGGACGGGGACTGCGGCGGCCTCGCGAAGAAGAAGCAGCAGAAGCGCTGCCGCACGAAGCTCTGGCGGCAGTGCCGGCGCGGCCGGATCGTGTGCACGGCCACGGGGACGACCCTGAGGCCGGGGTCGGGCTGCGTCACGACGTTCGTGGTGGGACCCCAGCTCGCCGGGGGCACCGACCAGGCCGTCGCCGGCGCCGACTTGAATGGCGACGGGAAGCGCGACCTGCTGCTCGCCGCCAACCCGAGCGTCATGGTGCGTCTCGGCAACGGCGACGGCACGTTCGGGGAGCTCACCGGGGTCGACGTCGGCGGCGACGTCCACGGCATTGCGGTCGCCGACCTCGACGGGAACGGCACGGTGGATCTGGCGGCGGCGAACTTCATGAGCGACCCGCCGCCCACCGGACCCAGCACGGTGGTGAACGTGTCGGTCCTCATGGGGAGGGGGGACGGGAGCTTCGAGGGCCCCATCCCGTACTTCGTGGGTACCCGCGACTTCCACGACGTCGTCGCAGCCGATTTCAACGGGGACAACAAGCCAGACCTGGTCGTGGCGACCCAGCCGTCGGTGGTCGTGCTGCTGAACAACGGCAACGGCACGTTCGCGGGCAAGGTCAGTACCCCTCGGCCGACATCGGCCGGGCCGTTGCGGTGGCGGACCTGAACGGTGATGGGAAGCTCGACCTGGCCGCGACCGGCGGCGGTCCGCCCGGCGGCCGGGGTGTCGTCGCCGTCCTGCTCGGCGACGGCAGCGGGGGGTTCGGCCCCCCGGTGTCCTACCAGGTGGGCCGGTTCCCCTACTCGATCGTGGCCGGGGACGTGAACGGCGACGGCAAGATCGATCTGGCGACGGCGAACAACAACTCCTCGGACCTGAGCATCCTGCTCGGCCACGGCGACGGGACCTTCGGCTCGAGCGTCGAGTACTACGCCGGCGGCCTGCCCACCTCGCTCGCCGGGGGCGATTTCAACGGCGACGGCCGGCTCGACTTCGTGATCTCGGCCGGGCCGAACGCGACCGTCGGCCTCTTCACCGGCAATGGGGACGGCACGTTCGCGAACGTCGTGGGCACGTTCACCAGCGGGTCGGCGGCGCTGGCGTCCGCGGACTTCGACGGCGACGGGAAGCCCGACGTCGCGACGGCGACCCTCACGGGTCAGCGCGTGCTGCTCAGCCGCTGTCTCTAGCGCGCCTGCTTCGGCCCGTCGTAGGTCTTGCCGTTCCAGTGGCGGACCGGGAACTTCCCGAACCCGGGTCCGCCGACCTCGATGTCGGGCCAGCCCTGGCGTTTGGTCGCGAGCGCCGTCGGCACGCCGGCCTCCTCCAGGAGCGCGCGCCAGGCGCCGCTCTCGTCCTTCGTGACGAGGACGAAGAACTGCTCGGTGTTGCCGTAGCAGAAGGTGCTGCTCTCGGTGACCCAGGCCTCGGGGCGGCCGTCGCCATTCAAATCGACGACCTCGATCTTGCCGGGCACGTACGACGCGGTCGGCGGGTCCTCCTCGCAGCGGACGTACTGGTTGCCGCGTGCCTTGAACCGCGCCGCCTTGAAGACCGCGACACGATCCTGCGGCGTGAGCGCCGCGGGCGGCGGCGCCGCGACGGCCATGGCGGCCAGGCCGGCGAGCAGCGCGACGGCAATCTCGTACCTCATGGTGACGTTCCCCCTCCGTGGAATGACGGCGAAGCGCGAAGCTAGCGGGCCACGCCTCGTGCGACAACGCCTGCGCGTCGCTTGCACCAGTCGGCGTCCCGCTCTACCCGGATCTCCAGAGGAGGTCCGTCATGCTGCGATTCTTCTTCGCGTCCGGCTCGCCGTTCGCGTGGCGCGTGCACCTGGCCCTGGTCGAGAAGGCGATCGAGCACCAGGCCGTGCTCCTGAGCTTCCAGGCGGGCGACTTGAAGAAGGCCGAGTACGTCGCGATCAGCCCGCATGCCAAGGTGCCCGCTCTCGTCGCCGGCGACCTCGCGCTGTACGAGTCGCAACCGATCCTCGAGTACCTGGAGGATCGCCATCCTGCGCCGCCGCTCCTTCCCTCCGACCCGGCCGGTCGGGCCCTCGTCCGGATCGAGGAGACCGAGTGCACGCTGTACTTCTTCGAGGCCTTCAGCGCGCTCGCGCGGCAGGTGTTCTTCACGCCGGCGGACGAGCGGGACCAGAAGGCGATCGACGCGGGACGCGCCGCGGTCCGCGCACAGCTGGGGCGAGTGGATGGGCGCGCGGCCAAGCGCGGCGGCGACTTCGTCATGGGCAAGACGTTCACCCGCGCCGACACGAGCTGGCTGCCGTTCGTCGAGCTCGCGGGTCGGGCGGGCATCGACGTCGGCGGCGTCGCGCCGTGGATCGGCGCCTGGCGCGACCGGATGCGCGCGCGCCCGAGCTACGACAAGACCTACCCGCCACACTGGCGGACGTCGCCGCCGCCGGTGTGACGATGACCGGCGAACCGGGTGTGGTCACGGGATTCCCGGCGGTCCTGCTTCGCAGCGAGGGCGGCGCGCTGCTCGCGCTGTCGCTCTTCTTCTATCCGGCGTTCGGGTGGTCGTGGCTCCTCTACGTCGTCCTGCTGCTGGCGCCGGACGTCGGGATGCTCGGCTATCTCGGCGGGACGCGCGTCGGCGCCGTTGCCTACAACGCCGTCCATACGTACGCGCTTCCGGCCGCGCTCGGCGCCGCGGGTGTCGCCATGGGGAACGGGACGGCCTGCGCGATCGCCCTCATCTGGCTCGGACACATCGGCATGGACCGGCTGCTCGGGTTCGGGCTCAAGTACCCGACGAGCTTCCACCACACGCACCTGGGGATGCTGGGCGGCCGCGCGCGTTCGTGAGGTGGCGGTCGCTGGATCGCCGTGCCGCCGGTGGACTAGGCTGACCGCATGACGGCGTCTTCCGTGGAACCTGGCGCGCGATGACCTACGAGATCGTCCGCTTTCCCTACGACGGCACCATCGACGCCGACGGCCACGTGCTCGAGTCGGCGACGCTCTGGGAGGACTATCTCGAGGAGAAATACCGGACGCGCGCGCTTCGCATCCGCGTCGACGACGCCGGGCTCGAGTACCTGGAGATCGACGGCAAGCCGTCCGCCCGAACGCGCGACGGCTCGCTCGGGCTCCTCGGCGCCATGGGCGACGCCACGGCGCGGCCCGCGCCGGATCGTCGCTACGCGACCTCCATGCCCTTCGGCGCGGGCGACGCGCGTGAACGCGTCCGGCTCCTCGACCGGGAGAACCTCGCGAAGAGCATCCTCTATCCGACGATCGGGCTCCTGTGGGAGTGCGAGCTCGAGGATCCCGAGCTCACGCTCGCCTACCAGCGCGCCTACAACCGCTGGATCGCCGACTTCTGTCGCGACTCCGGGGGGCGGCTCGTTCCCATCGCGCACCTGACGCTGCTCGATCCGGTCGGCTCCGCCGACGAGCTCGAGCGCGCGGTCGCCGACGGGTGCAGGGGCGCGTTCGTGGCGCCGTTCACGCACTCGCGCAAGGCGCACGGACACCCGGACCATGACGCCCTCTACGCGCGCGCGGCGGCGCTCGGCGTGCCGCTCGCGATCCATCCGACCTTCGAGCCGTTCTGGGCCGCACCGGTCCGCTTCAAGCGTCTCGGTCGTGCGCGCGACTTCTTCTACAACGTCATGCTGCGCCAGGGCGTGCAGCAGGCCTATCTCTCGTGCATCGCGCTCGGGACGCTCGACCGCTTCCCGACCCTGCGACTCGGCGTGCTCGAGTCGGGCGCGGGCTGGATCGGGTCCTTCCTCGATCGTGCGAACGCCGTAGCGGAGGTGGGGCAGGGTCTGCCGGCCGGCCTGACACGACGGCCAAGCGACTACTTCCGCGAGCAGTGCTTCATCTCCGCCGATCCGGACGAGACCGCCGCGCCCTGGATCGTCGACCACGTGGGCGCCGACTGCTTCATCTGGGCGACGGACTTTCCCCACCCGGACCACCCCGGCACGTGGGCACGCGCGCTGGAGCGGTTCGTGGCCCCGCTCTCGGCCGAGACGCGCGCCAAGGTCCTCGGACGGAACGTGGCCCGGATCTACGGTCTGTAGACGGGCTCCCTCGCACTCGATGGGGCGCCGGCAGACCCGCATCCCCCCCTGCATCCGTGGCGAGGCCCCGTGCGTAGTGGCTCCGGAAGGAGACCACGACATGACCCCGCGCACCATCCAGACCCTCGCGTTCGCGTCCATCATGCTGCTCGCCGGCGTCGCCGGCGCTGCCGAGGCGAGGAGCACGAGATTCCGCGCCAGGATGCACGGAGCCCTCGCCCAGAGCGGCGTCACCTCCGACGAGATCGCCGACGGGGCGATCGGCTGCGCCGACCTCGCGCCGGAGGTCCAGCCTCCGGGCTGCGCGGAGCCTGGCAGCGATCCCGAGACGGCGGGCGTGCAGAACGTCTTCGTCGACGGCTTCACCCAGACCGACAAGGACCTTCCGAGCACGCCGTCGGCGAACACCCCGGCCGCCTCGATCGCCAAGCTCACCGTCAGCGACGGCAACCACGTCATCTTCGCGTCGATCGTGTGGTCGGCGAGCCCGACCGACTTCAGCGGCATCGTGACCTGTCACCTGGTCCCGCCGAACGGTCCCAACTCGAAGGCCGAATTCATCGGTCACGGCGTGACCACCAGTACGCTCTTCGTGCAGACGACGAACGTCGGCCCCGGCGTCGTCGACTTCCGGTGCAGCGACCAGGATCCGGGGAGCACCGTCCGCTACCGCTTCCTCCAGCTCACGGCGATCCCGGTTCCGGCACTCACGCGGACGCAGCTGCCGTAGTCGCCGACGCTCAGTCGCTCTTCGCTTTGAATTTCCCTCCGGCGTTCACGGTCGGAGTGCTGAACGACCCCTCGAAGCACGTGCCGGCCTCGCTCTGAAGCTGGACGAGGAGCGGCGCGTTGAGAGGTGGCGTCGGCAACCCGAAAGGACGGTTCGAGAGCCCGAAACCCTTTGCCTTGGCGGTGACCTTCGACTTCTGGTCGAGCCCGCTCTGGAGAAGGAGCGACTTCACGCCGTCGGGGAACGAGGAGGGCGGCTTGCTCTGGTAGGCGAACTTCGTCGGTCCCTTGGCCTTCCAGCACGGCTCCGGGAAGCACAGGCCCGACGCGTTCGTGGGCAGCCTCGCCTGGAAGGTCAGCGTGTTGCCCGAACCTTCGTAGAGACACAGCACGTAGTCGTGGGTGTTGAGGGGATCACCGAACTCCCCTGGCGCCACGGCCGGGCCGCGGGACCACTTCCAGGTGAGGCTGTCTCCCGCGTCCTTGGTGCTGTTCTTGATCGACAGCAGGCCTTTGGCCGGCACCGCGGATCGCTTGCACCCCGAGACGGGCGCCGGCGCGCAGGTGAGCGGCGGCGGGATCGTCGTCGACGTGGTGGTTGGTCCGGGGGTCGTGCTCGTCGTCGTCGTGCTACCCCCGGTGCAGCTCCGGTCGAACGGGCACGCGGCGGCAGTCCCGCTGCACACCTCCTCGATGTCGCACGACGCCGTCGACGCGCGGCAGACCTGCTGCGTCTCATCGAAGAGGTCGAAGGGGCAGGTGGGATTCACGCCGTCGCATTGGTCCGTGACGTCGCACGGACCGGCGCCCGGCCGGCAGACCGTTCCGGCCAGCGCCGGGTTCGTGTGGATGCAGGCGCCTGCGCCGTCGCACTGCTCGACGCCACATGGATCGCCGTCGTCGGCGCACGACGTCCCGGCGGCGTCGAGCATGCACGACGACGAGCAGCAATCGCCGTCGAGCGTGTTGCCGTCGTCACACTCCTCGACGCCCACCTTGACGATGCCGTCACCGCAGACGTTCGGCACGCAGCCCGTCGTACACGCGTCGCCGTCGTCGCCGTTGCCGTCGTCGCAGAGCTCGGTGCCTTCGATCGTCCCGTTGCCGCACGTACCGGCGTTCTCGATCTTGAAGAGCTGCGAGGTGCCGAGATGGCGCTCGTCCTTGGCCGAGAAGAAGACCGTCGTTCCGAGCGAGCCGAGGGCCGTCGGCCACGACGAGTCGGGACCTTTGACGACGTCGTCCAGCAACCACGTGCCGGCGTCCGTGCCATCGGTGCGCCAGAGCTCGCCGCCGTGCTCCGGATCCTGGCCCATGAGAAAGAAGACGCCGTCAGCCGAGCCGAGTGCATTGTAGCGGGAGTTGATGAAGGCGTCGTTCGGCACGCTCGGCAAAGGATGCGTGCCGAGTGCGGTGCCGTCGCTCGTCCAGACGCTGCCGTCGGTCGGCACGAAGATGAGGTGCTGACCGATCGTCCCGACGACGCTGGGAAGGTAGACGAACAGGCTGCCTCCGCCAGGTATGCCTCCAGTGACCATCGTGGTCCCCGCCAGCGTGCCGTCGGTCTTCCAGAGTTGCGCCTCGGTTACATTGTTGACGAAGAAGAGCACCTGGCTGCCGACGGTCGCCATGGAGTCGTACATCCCACAGCCGGTGTACAGGTTTCCGGCGGTCCCCGTGTAGGCGACGCCGTAGGTCCCGGCCGCGGTACCGTCGCTCCGCCACACCGCACAAAGGCCCTGGTCGGCCATGTTTCCGAAGATCAAATTGGAACCGGCGGAGAGCATCGCCTCGAGCGGAGGCGCCCCGATGGGGTTCGGCACATAGTTGAGGAGGATCGTCGTTCCCGGGAACGTTCCGTCGCTGACCCACAGTTGGTTGCCGCTGAGGTTCTGGAAGAAGAGCTTGTTGCCGACGGCGTGGAGAGCGTCGGGTGCCCCTGCGTTGAAGAGGACCACCTGAAACGTCCCGGCGGGCGTGCCGTTGGTCTTCCAGAGCGCTCCCTGGGTGGTCGGAAGGGAAGAGAAGTACGCGCTCGTCCCCATCACCACGGGGCACGCCACGAAGTTCGGAACGTCCGCCAGCTTCTGGGTGCCTGCGACGGTTCCGGTGGTTGCGGTAAGCTCCTCGCTGTTCCGGAAGAACAGGGCTCTCGTTCCGAGTCGGGTCAAACAGGGCTCGGTGAGCGTGTCCAGTTGGTACGTTCCGGCGTCGGTCCCGTCGGTGCGCCAAAGCGGCGTGGTCGACGAGCCAGAGACGCTGTCGGTGCCCGCGTACAGCATCGAGCCGGCGAGCTCGGCGGAGGCGCCCTTCAGGCTGGAGCCACCGCCACACGTGTCGCCGTAGTTGGGCGCGCCCAGCGGGGCGCCCGAGGTCGGCACCGTCGGGCGCGGCTGAAGGAGCGAGGTGCCGGGCTGGCCCAGCGCGAAGCGGCGGAAGGCGGGCACGTTGCACTGCGCGGACGGAATCACGAGCGTGTCGCCCACGTCCATACCGCCGTTGACCCCGGCGCCGTCGCCGTGCGGCGTGATGGGGTGGGTTCCACTCGGCGTCCCGTCGGTGATCCAGAGCTGGTCGTAGGTTCCGAACAGCGGCGTGCCGTTCACGAGGTAGAAGGCATTCGGCTGCTTCGGCAGCGTCGTGAGCGACGTTCCCGCCGCGGTGCCGTTCGTCCGGTAGACCCCGGCATCCTGGAAGAGGATGTAGCCGCGAGCGAGGAAATAGACGTCGTCGTCGACCGGGATCAGCGATCCGATGAACGCCTGCGAGTCGTACTCGGTGCCATAGGCCGGATCCCGCAGGATCTGCTTGATCGCCGTCGCGTTGCCGGGGCTGCCGTTCGTCCGCCAGAGCGTGGAGCTCGCGACGTCGCCGGTGATCGGCACGACCGGCGTGTTCGTAACGAAGTAGAGATCGCCGTCCTTCGCGAGCCCGGCCGTGTTTACGAGAATGGCATCGCTTCCCAGCTCCGGTCCTGGCGCATCGAGCACCTTCGTGGTGCCCGCGCCCGTGCCGTCGGTGGTCCAGAGCGAGCCCCCACCGGCCCTCGTCGGATTGATGACGTAGACGCGGTTTCCAGCTGCCACGAAGCGGAGCCGACCACCAAGATCGGTCCCGACCTCTCCGATGTCGGCGAGCATGGTCGTTCCGGCAACCGTGCCGTCGCTGCTCCAGAGCGAACAGATCGTGTCGCAGTTCTCGAACAGGAGAGTGCCGCCGACGGCCTCGGGCGGCAGATACGGCGACGCCGCCGCGTGCGCGAGGGCGAACGTTCCACCCGGCGTGCCGTCGCCCCGCCAGAGAGAGATCGGGGAGCCGCCGGGGTCGGCGACCATGAAGAACAACAGGTTCCCGATCACGCGCAGGGAGAATGGATCGGACCCGACGGCCCCCGGGACGACGTCGAGGTAAAGCGTCGTGCCCTGGGCCGTCCCGTCGGACGACCAGATCTCCCGCCCGTGCACGCCGTCGTCCGCCACGAACCAGATCGTGTGTCCATCGGTAGCGAACCGGTCCGGGAGCGAGTTCCCGAGCGGATTGATGTCCTTCACCAGAACGGTACCGGTGTCGGTCCCGTCCGTGCGCCAGAGCTCCTTCTCGCCGAAGTACCAGACCGATCCTGCACGGACCGCAGCGGTGGCGAACTGTGCGACCGCCGGAAGGTCCGGCCCCAGATCCTTTACCAGCTCGGCCGGGGCCTGGGCCGACGCGCTGCCGGCGTGCAAGGAGGCGACTAGGACGACGAGACAGGAGAAGACGCGGCGCATGTCGGACTCCTCTCGGGGGCAGGGTGAGGTGAGGTTCGTTCCTGGAAGCGAAATACCTTGGTGGTTGTAATACAATCCCATCGTCGGACGCCAGGCCAATTCTCAGCGGAGGCAAGCCTCGCATCTGCGCTCCCGTGCCGCCGGTGCGCCTGGAAGCCCGGTCATGCGTGTGCGTCGAGGGCTTCCGGCAATTGCTCAGCTGCAGGCGTGTGGTCGAGCGCGCTTGCAGCGCCCCACGATGGCGCTCTGACAGCGCTTCTTACACTTCTTCGCACGGGTCGTCGCCGCGCAGCTCGTCTTGCAGGCCGAGATGATCTGCCTGCACGCGGCCGCGCACTGCTTTGCCTTCGTCGGCTGTGCGCAGCACCCGACGTCCGGGAAGCCGAGTGCCGCGTCGCTGCATGGCGTCTCGCCCGAGGGACATTGCGGAGCCTGCGCGACGCAGAGACCATTGGCGTTGTCGCACACGGGAAGGGCCGCAGGGCAACACGCGCCATTGCCGCAGTCGGTTCCACACATGCCGCAGCCCGGCTGGCCCACCGGACAACAACCCACCTGGCCCGGTGCGCATGTGATGCAGAGACC
This sequence comes from Candidatus Eisenbacteria bacterium, assembly GCA_035577985.1. Lineage (NCBI taxonomy): Bacteria > Candidatus Eiseniibacteriota > Candidatus Eiseniibacteriota bacterium. The sequence continues at coordinate 68,403 of DATJZY010000022.1, read as the reverse complement.
ATTGACGTTGTCGCACACTGGAAGGTTCGCGGGGCAGCAGCCCCCGTTGCCACAGTCGGTTCCACACACCCCACAGCCTGGCTGGCCCACCGGACAGCACTCCACCTGCGGCGACGGGCATGGCAGCGTGGTCGTGGTAGTGGTCGACGTCGTGGGTCTCGACGTGGTCGAGCCCGTTATGAGGTCGTAGCCGATGACGTCGAGGTTGATGCCTTCGGGCGAGGTCAGCGTCACGTCGGAGAATTGGTCCGGGCAGCTGAACGCATTCTGCACGAAGGGAGTCGTTTGCGGGCAGGACCCGCTCAGCCAGTCGCCGCGGTCGCCGCTCGGATCCTGGTTGAAGCCGACGATGCTCGTCGCGCCGCCGTCGATCGAGAAATACCGCGATCCGCTGGACGTCAGGCTCCGCACACCTGCCGCGGACCAGCTGAACAGATCCTGCGGCCGGAGGTCGGCACGCACGCCGATGCTGGAGCCGAGGCCGAGGACTTCGTCGATCTCGTGCTCGACCGACCGCTGCGCATCGTACGTCGCGCTCGCGGGCGGGCGCGTGAACGTGAATGCCACGTTCGAATTGATGGTGACGATTCCATCGTACGGCCCACCCAAACCCAGGCTGCCGTCCGCGAACATCACCGGCGGGGTATCGAGGCCGATCGCCCGACCGCTCGCGCTGGCCGTATCGACGTTCGTCGACAACGCCGTGCCGGGGAGTGAGGCATTCGCCGCGGTGTCGTTCGTCGTCGTCCCACCTGCCGCCAGCGCGCCGACGTACGTGTTCCACGGGATCACGTGGATTCCCGACTCGCTCGCGGCGAGGAGATTCGAGGGCAGGGGCGTCACGCCGTCGGCATAGACGGTCGAATAGCGGAACCGGATGGAGACGACGATCGGATCGTCGAACAGCGGCTGGATCACGCTGACGGCTGCGTTGACCATCGCCTCGTGTAGCGCGCTCCGGCCGCCGAGGACACTCCCTCGACACGAAGGGGCACTTCGGTCCGAGTTTCGAGCGCAAGAGGCAAAATGGGCCACACACGTGGTTCGTCACTTGCGATTTGCGTCACTCGAGTCGACTGCGACCGTCGTTCTCCTTGACGCTCCAATGGTCGCGTGTGAGCGTTGCGCCACATGCGCCGTCCGGTTCGTGTCCTTCTCCTCATGGCGCTCTTCGCTGCGACGGCCACGCGTGTTCGAGCAGCCGTCGCTCCGCACTACGTCATCGCCGACCCGTACGAGATGTGCGCCATCGGAGTCGGCGACGTCGGGTCCCAGCTCCCGGACGTGGGGCCCGTGACGTCGACCCCGATGACGATGCCCGACGGCGAGACCGGCTTCAGGGCCGGGTGCGGCGTCGCCGACACCTTCTTCTTCGGCGCCGGGCTGTCCCAGTACTTCGCCGCCCATGCCGCCGTCGCCGCGATCTCCCTCGGCAAGGTCGGGGTGCTGCGCGGCTACGGCTACGCGTTGGCGGAGACGTTTCCCCAGTCCTATGGGCCACCGTTCGTGGAAGCCATGAATGACCTGAGCGCGTACGCGCAGGGCCGGCGCGGGCGGCTTCTTCGTCGACGTGCTCACACCGCCGCCCACGTCGGCGGCCCCGCACGCCGGCGACCCGACGTCGTTCATCCTTACGCCGGTCCTCGACATCGATTGCGACCACTACACCAATGCCTTCATGGAGGTCGCGATCGGCGTCTCGTTCTGGTACGCGGCGCAGTACACCGACACGTCGACTGACTTCCAGAGCCCCGGCTTCATCTTCTCGACGGGTCGGCGAGCGTTCGGCAGCGCGTGCCCCGATTCGTTCGGCTCGTTCACGGTGAGCGGCTTGCACGTGGGACAGCCGGTCGCGATGCGCGTGAGCCTCAGCCTGACTCCCTACATGCAGCTCCTGGCGAGCCAGGTGCAGTTCGGGAGCTTCTATGCGGAGGTCTCCGCGCTGAACACTGCGACGGCGCTGGTCACCACGACCGACGGCGACCCCGTGACCGGAGCCAGTGGCCACGCGTACGTCGCCGTCGATCCGCTGCCGGATCTGACCGTCCCGACGACGACCACGACGATCCTCCCGGCGCCGACGACCACCACCACGCTGCCCGGATGCGGCGAGATGTGCGGCAACGGTACGGTTGAAGCGGCGTGCGGCGAGGCCTGCGATTGTTCGCCGACCGCCGACCCCTTCGCGAGCGCGTACGGCTGCTCGGGCGCCGCGGTCGTTCCTGCGCAGAGCGACTGCGTCGTGTGTCGCGGGTGCCAGCTCCTCTCGTTCTGCGTCGCGCCCACCACGACGACCACCACCACGACGGAGGCGGCGACGACGACGATGCCCGTCGCGACGACGTCGACGATCTTAGGGACCACGACCTCCACCGTCCTCGTGATCACGACTACGACGACGACCGTCCCGGCGTGCAGCGGGCTCGTCGCGGTGGATCTCGCTCGCTGTCGGCTCGCGACGGCTCTCGCCCAGCCGCTGTGCGGAGCCGACACGGTGCCCACGGTGGTGGACCGCGCCGTGCGCACGAAGCTCGAGGCCGCGGACACGGCCCTCGGCTCCGTGACGTCGGCAACCGGGAAGAAGGCGAACAAGCTTCGCAAGCGTGCGGTGGCCGATCTCCGGGCCGCCGGCAGCCGGGCCGCGCGGGCGGTGAACGCGAAGAACGCGGCACGACACGTATCGGCGTCGTGCGCCGCGACGATCACGAGTCTCACGGGTGAGGTGACGCAGGAGATCGCCGCGAGCCCCTGATCTGGCGTCAACGCAAACGCGGGCCGGCGATTGGATCCGAACGGTCGCCGTCCCGCTCGCGTGTCCCGCGACAGTGGCGGACGAGCCGGCGCATCTGGTAGGCAGGATCGCAGAAGGAGGGTTGGCGATCCGAGGCTTCGGGATCATGGCCATGGTGCTCCTACTCCTCGCCGGGCGGGCGGGAGCCCTCACCTTCACCGTCGACAGCACGGGCGACACCTCGGATACGAACACCGGCGACAACACGTGCGTCGCCATCGGCGGCGGCTGCACGCTGCGGGCCGCCATCGAGCAGGCGAACGCGAGCGCCGGCATGGACACGATCGAGTTCGGCATCGCCGGCGGGGGCGTGCACACGATCCAGCCAACGACCGGCCTCCCGCAGATTCTCGGCCCGGTGCTGATCGACGGCTACCAGCAGCCGGGAGCGAGCCCGAACACGCTCGCCAGTGGCGACGACGCCAAGATCCTGATCGAGCTCGACGGCTCGATGTGCGCCAGCTGCGCGGCGCTCGACGTCGAAACCGGCGGCAGCGGCAGCACCATCCGCGGATTGGCGATCGGGCGCTTCGACATGGGCATCATCCTCGACTCCGGCGGGAACACCATCGAAGGCAACTTCATCGGCACCGACCCGACGGGGACGATCGCGCGGGCCAACGCGAACGAAGGGATCGTCCTCGCCTTCCCCGGTGGCAACCTCATCGGGGGTAGCACCCCCGCCGCCCGCAACGTGATCTCGGGCAACGACGGCGCCAACAACACCCTCTCCGGTGGGATCGCCGCGAAGTTCGGATCGGACGCGAACACGATTCAGGGCAACTTCATCGGGGTGGATTCGACGGGCGCCGTCGCGCTCCCGAACGTCCACGGGGTGGTCGTCATCCAGTCGAACAACACCGTGATCGGTGGGACCGCCGCCGCCGAGCGCAACGTCATCTCCGGCAACCGCGGATCCGGCATCTTCCTCAGCCCCGCGGAAGACAGCATCGTGCAGGGCAATTTCGTCGGCACCGACGTCACGGGGACCGAGGCGGTCGGGAACGCCCAGGTAGGCATTCTCGTCGCCGCCGGAACCGGCAACATGATCGGCGGCGCGGCAACCGGGGCCGGCAACGTGATCTCGGCCAACACCCTTCACGGCGTGTTGCTGGCCGCGGGCGCGACCGGCTGCGTCGTCGAGGGGAACTACATCGGCACGGACGTCACTGGCGCGATGCTGCTCGGGAACCTCGCCGCGGGTGTCTTGATCGCCGACTCGAGCGACAACCGCATCGGCGGGACGGATCCGAATGCCGGCAATCTCATCGTGGGCAACGGCACCTACGGTGTCATCCTCAGGAACAATACGGCGGACCCGATCGGCAACCAGATCCTCGCGAACTCCATCTTCGCCAACGGCAACCTCGGCATCGGCCTCGCCGCGGACGGGCCCGACGTGAACGACGCGGGCGACGTCGATACCGGGCCGAACGACCACCAGAACTACCCCGTGCTGGACACGCCGATGTTCCCCGGCGGCTCGAGCGCGTCCGGCACGCTCGACTCGACCCCCGGCCGCACCTATCGCATCGAGGTCTTCGGGAACGCGACGTGCGATCCGTCCGGGTACGGCGAGGGCGAGACGTTCCTCGGGGCGGTCACGACCGGGATGACCGACGGGAGCGGCCACGTCGCTTTCGTCGTCGACTTCGGCCAGACGATCGGGGCGACGGCCCTCACCGCGACCGCGACCGACCTCACGACGAACGACACGTCGGAATTCTCTGCGTGTTCGTCGCCGCCGACGACCACCTCGACCTCGAGCACCACCACGCCGGCCGCGACCTCGAGCACGACCACGACCGTAACGGGGGCGACGTCCACCACCACGAGCACGTCCACGACGACGAGCACGTCGACCACCACCAGCACGAGCACGACGACGACGAGTACGAGCACGTCGACCTCGACCAGCACCTCGAGCTCGACGTCATCCTCGTCCACGTCGACGACGACCGCGGCTCCGGTCACGACGACGACGCTCGTCCCGGGATGCGACGCCGTCCCGACCTTCGCGTCGATCCTCTGCCGGCTGCAGCATCTACGTGCGACCACGGAGGCAACGGCGGAGCTCGGCAAGCTGGAGCCGAAGCTGGATAAGGCACTCGGGGGGGCGCTCGGGGGCACGCAGACGGCACACGACTTCTGCGCGAGCTCGGACAAGAAGCACGCCGCGGCGCGCCTGAAGCAACTCCTCCGCCAGCTGACCGGCTACAGCCATCGCCTGCGCGGGGCGAAGGCGCGGAAGACGGCGCCCGCGGAGATCCGCGAGCCGCTCGCGGCTGACGCCGACGCGATCAAGGGCGACGCGACCACACTTCGCGGGAGGCTCAGCTGTCCCGCCGACGCCACGTAGCGGTGGGATTGGCGGAGACGGGTTGGATTCTGCTGACGGCGTCGTTGACCATCGACCACGATGGCCGCCACGTTCGTATCGTTGGTGATCGCTCCGTCGAACGTGACGCCGCCCCCTTCCGGGGATGGGCCCTCGCTGACGACACGTCCGGCTCCGTTGAATCGCGGCCCTCGGCTCGGCTAGCGTAGCGCCCGCAGTTTTGCTGAGGGAGGTGCTGCCAGTGCTCCTACCACGCAGCTCACGCCGGGGCCTCTTGGCGATATCGCTCGCGCTCGCGGCTCTCGTCATGCCAGCACGTACGTGGGCGGCGCGCGGCGAGACGCTGCTCGTGAGCCGGGCGAACGGGCCGAGCGGCGTCGGCGCTGACGACGACTCCAGCAGGGCCAGCATCTCCGCCGACGGGCGCTTCGTGGCGTTCTACTCCGAGGCCGACAACCTGAGCGCCGACGACAACGACAACGTCACCAACGTCTTCGTGCGCGACATGCAGCTGGGGACGACGACGCTCGTCAGCCGGGCGGACGGCGCGGCGGGGGCCGGGGGCGACGATTACTCCTTCAACCCCACGATCTCCGCCGACGGGCGCTTCGTGGCGTTTTACTCCAGTGCCGACAACCTGAGCGCCGACGACGACAACAACGTCGTCAACGTCTTCCTGCGCGACACGCAACTGGGCACGACGACGCTCGTCAGCCGGGCGGATGGCCCGGCGGGCGCTGGCGGCGACGACTCCTCCTTCGACCCCACGATCTCCGCCGACGGCCGCTTCGTGGCGTTCGAGTCGGACGCCGACAACCTGAGCGCCGACGACAACAACAACGTCACCAACGTCTTCGTGCGCGACACGCAGCTCGGGACGACGACGCTCGTCAGCCGGGCTGACGGCGTGGCGGGGGCCGGGGCCGACGATGGCGCCGTCAACCCGAAGATCTCGGCCGACGGGCGCTTCGTGGCGTTCGAGTCGCGGGCCAACAACCTGAGCTCCGACGACCTCGACTTTGTCTCGGACGTCTTCGTGCGCGACACGCGGCTGGGCACCACGACGCTCGTGAGCCGGGCGGATGGCCCGGCGGGGGCTGGCGCCAACTACCCATCCGGCTCGCCCACGATCTCCGCCGACGGGCGCTTCGTGGCGTTCCAGTCGGGAGCCTTCAATCTGAGCCCCGATGACACCGACGCCGTCGACGACGTCTTCGTGCGGGACACGCAGCTCGGCACGACGACACTCGTGAGCCGGGCGGACGGCCCGGCAGGGGCGGGCGGCGACGGTGGCTCCTCGAACCCCTCGATCTCGGCGGACGGACGGTTCGTGGCGTTCGCGTCGCTCGCCGCCAACCTGAGCGCCGACGACAACAACGTCGTCCTCAACGTCTTCGTGCGCGACACGCAGATGGGGACGACGGTGCTCGTGAGCAGGGCCAACGGCCCGAGCGGCGCCGGCGCCGATGAGGACGTCTATATCTACGGCGACGCCATCTCCGCGGACGGGCGCTTCGTGACGTTCGAGTCGTTGGCCGACGACCTGAGCCCCGAGGACAACAACGGCTTCGCCGACGTGTTCCGCCGCGACCTCCGCGGCGGCCCGCCCCATTGCGCGGACGACGCCCAGACCGTCGTGCGGGACATCGACACGGCGGTCGGTCTCACCTGCGCGGACGACGACGGCGACGCCATCACGCTCGCAATCGTGAGCGGCCCCGCGCAGGGGGTCCTGGGAGCGATCGACCAGGCCGCCGCCACGGTGACTTATTCCCCGAACGCCGGCGCGGCGGGCGCCGATGCCTTCACCTTCCGCGCCTCGGACGTGAACGGGGATTCGGGGCTGGCGACGGCGCGACTGACGGTGGCGGGCTGCAGCGGGGCAGCGACGTTCGGCTCGATCGCTTGCCGGCTCGACGATCTGGTTGCGGCGAAGGCGGCGGGGGTGCCGGCGGGCCGCCTCGCCACCAAGCTCGGGCGGCTGCTGACCCGCGCGCGCGAACGCCTGCTGGCGGCCCAGGCTAACCTCGGCCGCGCACGCCTGGTGCGCAAGGCCCTCGGGCGGGCGGCCAAGGCGCTCGGGGCGTTCGGCCATCAGCTCGGGTCGCCGGCCGGGAAGAAGCTCGACCTGGTCACGGTCGCTGCCCTGCGCGGGGCGGCGGCGGCGCTCCGAGACGACGTGGTGAAGCTGATGCGGGCGAGCGGCTGAAGGGGCATAGGCCCTCGCTGCGCGACGCAATGGCCCCGAGTTGGCGGAGAAGGGAAGGAGTCGAACCTTCCATCCCGCGCTAGGCGGGACAATCCGGTTTTGAAGACCGGTCCGGCCACCGGGCCAGTTCCTTCTCCTTGGGTGTCAGCGGGCGGCGAGCGGCGGGACTCCTTCGGAGAGCGGCGTCACGCGCCAGCCGATGCGGCGGCCGTCCGCGCCGAGATCCGCGCCGGTGCCCCGATCAAACCACGATCGACGCGGATTTCTCGGGGCCGGCGCGGGCATGACGCTCGAGGCCTACCCGGCCCTTCCGGGCGGCGTCAACGCGGCCGCCTCGCCGTGCGCGGCGTAGTAGAGCCCGAAGAACACGATCGCCGCGCTCTGCGCGACGATGCCCATGCCGAACGACAACAGGAACCCCGGGTTGCTCGAGTAGACCTCGAAGCGCGTCGCCGCCATCGCGAGGTTCACGAGCACGTTCACCCCCTGCGCCAGCGCCACCAAGAGAGCCGCCATCCTGAGCGTCATCGCACCCCTCCTCGGCGCGGCTCTACCACGCGGCGGACAGGCCTCCGAATCGGCGGCCTTGCGCGATGAGGGCTCGCGGCGGTACCCGCCATGCGTGGCCTTCATCGCCACCATCGCACCTGCGAGGGCGACCGGCGAGACGCGCGACGTCTATCGCTACATGCGTGACGTCGGCGGCGCGGGCCGCGTGGCGCAGGTGGTGCAGCTCTTCAGCCTGCGCCCGGCGTCGATGCGGCGCATGATCCGCTCGTGGGAGCTCGCCATGTGGATCGGCGACGAGCCGCGATCGCAGCGCGAGTTCCTGGCCGCGGTGACGTCGCGCCTCAACGCGTGCCACTATTGAATCGACGCCCACGAGGCGTTCCTGCAGGCTGCAGGAGGGGACGCGAGCCGGGCCGCCGCAGTGGTGGACGGGCGCATTGCCGGCACACCGATCGAGAGCGCGCTCGTCGCGCTCGCGCGCAAGAGCTGTGAGGCGCCCGCGGGGCTCGAGCCGGCCGACCTGGAGCCGATCCGGCGCCTGGCCGGCGACGGCGCCCTCGACTACGTGCTGGTGCTCGCGTCGTTCCACTTCATCAACCGCATCGCCGACCAGCTCGGCGTCGACCCCGAGGTCGCGGGCCTCGGGTGGCTCCGCCGCATGGAGCCGATCCGGCGGCAGATCGTCGGCGTCACGTCGCGGCTGCTGCGGCGGATGGATCTCGCGAACCGTCCCTACGGCCGTTCGTTCGAGGATGCGCTCGCGCTGCTGCCGGCGTCGGTCGACCGGCAAACGCTGGAGCCGCTCCACCCGCGCCCGCACCTGGTCGAGGCGATCGCGCTCGCGATCGAAGAGCGCGACCGCCGGAGCCGGCTCGCGCCCTCGACCCTCGCGCGCGTTCATCGGGCGGTCGAGGCGTCACTGCCGGCTTGCGCCGACGACGCCGGCGGATTCCACGTTCGTCCCCCCGATCCCGTCCTCGCCTTCGCGTTCGTCGGGACGCGCTACGCGCAGCGGACGACCGAGGCGATGATCGACGACCTGCGCGCCGCCGACTTCGACGACGTCGACCTGCTCGACCTCGCGATCGCCGTGGCCGACGCGAACCAGTGGGCGCGCATGCATCGCCTGCTCGGATTGCCGCCCGGCATCTTCGGCCCGTCACAATCGTGACACGACGTTACGCCGGCAGCGCGTCCAGGGCCCCGAAACACCGGCGGCACATGGGTCGAGGCTGGCACGGCGCCTGCTCCAAGGCCCCGCATGCGGACCCTCGCCCGGCTCGTGCTCGCGCTGCTGCTCGCAGCGCCGCTCGCCGGGGCGCAGACGGTCCGGGACGACCTCGACCAGGACGGGGTCGCCGACGACGCCGACGCCTGCCCGGACACGCCCGCCTTCGACCTCGTCGACGCGGCCGGGTGCAGCGTGTGCGACTGCGAGGCGACGGCGAGCGGCGCTCCCTGGTCGTCGCGTGGCGACTACGTCCGCTGCGTCGTGGGCACCGTGCGCGAGCGGCGCATCGACGGCACGATCACGCGCAAAGAGGCCCGTGCGACGCTGCGGGCGGCGCGCAGCTCGGCGTGCGGTGAGCACCTCGTCCGCTGCTGCGTCATGTTCGACGGGCAGGACGAAGGCATGTGCCGCGTGATGGACGAGCTGCGCTGCGATGCCGGCATCCTCCGCGCGAACGAAGTCACCGACCTCGGCGCCGGGAGCTGTCTCCCGAACCCCTGCGTGCGCTAGCCCGCCGAGTTCGCTAAGAGCGCCCGGCGGTGTTCGCGAGCTGGGAGGCGCTCTACAAGAGCCAGGCGCAGGGACTCTACGCGCTGGTCGTGCTCCCCGCGCTCTTCCTCGGCGCGCTCGCGATCCGCGGGCGATCCCTTGGACCCGGCGTCGAGCGGTACGCATCGCGCTTCGTCCTGGTGTGGGCGATCGTGTTCGCCTGCCTCGCGATCGCCGATCCGATCGCGACCGGCCCACTCGGCTGGCCGCTCCTGCCGTTCGTGCTGCTCGGCGACTACCGGGTATTCGCCCTCGTCCTCGTCGTCATGGCGCCGGGGCGGGCACGGCCGCTGGCGCTCCTCGAAGCGGCGGCCTGGACGTTCGTCGTGCCGCCTGTCGCGTACGGCTGCTACCGCGGCATCGAGGCGCTGCGCGGCCCGCAGCCCGAGACGCTGCTCTGGCTCGTCTACGAGATCGCCTTCGTCGCGCTCGCGCTCGCCATGGCGATCTGGCTCGTGCCGAGGCGCGTCGGCATCGAGCGCATGCGCGTGCGGCGCTACGTGCGCGCCGTCCTCGGCGTCGTCGTGCTCTACTACGCCCTGTGGGGGATCGCCGACGTCGTGATCCTGCGCGGCGAGGACTGGGGCTGGGGGCTGCGCATCGTCCCGAACGTCCTCTACTACGGCGTCTTCGTGCCCGCGGCCTACTGGCTCTTCTTCGCGTCGCCCAGGGCGGCTGCGAGCACGTCGAGCCACGCGGCCAGGTAGCGGCCGCCGCGCGCAGCGGTCGCGGTGCGCGGATCGCCGACCGTCCCGCTCGGCGCCGCGCGCCGGAGATCGGGGTAGAAGATCGCCTGCGGATCGGTCGTGCGCTCCGTGTAGCCGGGCGCGAGCGCGTCGGTGCGCACCAGCTCGGGATGGAGAGCCAGCATGATCGACGTCTCGATCTCGCCGGCGTGGTGGCCGGCGGCCTCGGGCGTGACGCCGAACCCGGCCGCCTCGCGCTGCAGGGACCTGGTCACGAGGTCGAGGTCGGCGAAGACGTGGACGCGGAGCCCCGGCGCGGCCGCGCGCAGCGCCGGCGCGAGCTCCCGCAGCGTCGCGGCGTTGCCGCCGTGGGCCGAAAAGACGAACGCCTCGCGGATCTCGTGCCGGGCGAGCGAGCGCAGCGTGTCCGCCAGGACGGCGGCGAGCGTCGCCGGCGCGAGGTCGAGCGTGCCGGGAAACGACATGTGCTCGATCGAGCACCCGATCGCGAGCGCCGGCAGCGCGATCGCATCACCGGCGCACGCGGCGAGCCGCGCCGCGAGCGCGTCCGCGATGAGCGTATCGGTCGCGAGCGGCAGGTGCGGCCCGTGCTGCTCGGTCGCCCCGAGCGGCACGATGGCGAGCCGGGGCCGGGGCGCGTCGACGTCGGGCCACGTGACCCGCGCGATCCGCCGCTCGCCGATGGGCTGCGCGAGGTCGTAGATCGCCCCTTCCATGCCGCGCCCGGGCCAGGCGATCTGGTCGACGCCCCGCGCCGCAATGTCGCGCAGCATGAGGACGTTCATCATCGCCTCGTGCTCGAAGAGGGCGAGCACGCCCGGCAGCGAGGCGTGGAGACGAACGAGCGTGTGTCGGACGGGATCGAGCATGACGGCGAGGCGCGCCAGCAGCGCGTCCTCGCCGGCGGCATCCGCGCGCGAGAGGGCGAGGAAGGTCGCGCGCCCGTCGAACGCTTGCTGGAACGGCCCGTGCGCGATCTGCAGCGCGTCCCACACTGCCGGCATCGGACGCAGCATGCCTTCGAGCACCTTGTACTGGAGGTTCGCAGCGAGCTCGCCGTACGACCCGCTGGTGACGAACGCGAGCGGCGCGGCGAGCTGCTCCGCCGACATCGCTGGGACCGCGAGCGATCCGAGCGCCCGCTGGACGGGCGCCAGGTCGGGCACGTCGGGACCGCCGAGGGCGCACGCCACCTGGAGAGCGCCGACGTATCCCGCCATCGGACCGATCACGCGGACGAGGGTTCCCATCTCGTCCTCGCCGTCGATCCCGTGCACGACGACGCTGCGCTGCGTGAACGGCGCCAGCCGCTCCCGATCGGTCACGGCCGTGACGAGCACGACGCGCCGCCATCGCGCCGGTGCGGCGAGTGCCACCTGCGCGTTCGGCGACAGGCCCTGAGAGAAGACGACGAGCACGTCGTCGGGTCGGCTCCGGGACGGGTCGACGAAGGTGGAGAGCGGCTCGGTCGTGGCGTCGCGACCGGCGGCGCGGAGCACGTGGGCGAGGAGCGCGGCGTGCGCCGCCGAGCTCCCGACGCCGGTCGCGACCACGCGACGGACCTCGCGCGTCCCGAGGGCGAGCCCGGGAACGGTGCGCGCCGCGGTGCGCGCGATCGCGCGAGGGATCTCCGCGACCCGTGCGGCGAGCAGCGCGTGCCCGCGGCGCCACGCGTCCGTGGTCATGGCGCGATCCCGGCGCAGAGCGCCCGCTCGTCGTCGGCTTCGTCGGGCCAGAAGAGCGGCATTGCGCGTCGTCGGTCCAGATGGGCGCGGACGAGCGCTCCGGCGAGCTCCCGCACGTCCTCGTCGGCGTCCGCGAACACGACGACGGCGCGCCCGTGCGCCGCGATCCGCTCGACGACCGCATCCCAACGCCGGCGAAAGCGCGGCTCGCACAGCGGGAACCGGTCGAGCAGGGTCTCGCGCTGGACGCGGACCAGCACGTCGTCGCCGCCCGATCCGTGTATCAGGACCACGCGCTCGCGGCGCGTCGCCGTGTCGACGTAGGCGTGGAGCCGGAACCAGGCCGCGGCGCCGGCGCGGACCGGCAGCAGGTACGATGCCACGTGCACGAAGCGCGGCGTCGCCGGCAGCGCCTCGGGAGACGCCACGGTGACGGGCTCGGGCAGCGTCGCGGGGTCGATGCCGTCGGTTCGCGCGAGGGTGTGGCCCGCGCGCGACTTCGCGTGCAGATAGTGCTGGCTGTACGCCGACGCGTCGATCCTGATCGGCTCCGTCCCGTCGACGAGCGCGCCTGCCGCCCGCAGCGCGGCGACCTTGTCCGGGTTGTTGGAGAGCAGGCGCAGCGGCGCCGCGATGCCGAGCAGGCGCACCATCGCGGCCACTTCGCCGTACGATCGCTGATCGTCCGGGAGGCCGAGCTTCGCGTACGCGTCGAAGGTCGAGAGCCGGTTCCGGCTCGCCTGGACGAGCATCCGGTCGAGCGCCTTGGCGATGAAGCCCGCGCCGCGCCCCTCCTGCATGAGATAGAAGAGGGCTCCGCGCCCGCGCGCTGCGATGTGCGCCAGCGCCGCATCGAGCTGCTCGGCACAGTCGCAGTCGCAGGCGCCGTACACCTCGCTCGTGATGCAGGACGAGTGCACGCGGGCGAGGAGCGGCCCGTGCGCGTGGAGATCGCCGTGCGTGACGGCGAGCGCCGGCTGGCCCGTCGTGCAGTTGTGGAACGCGTGCACGACGAAGTCGCCGTGGCGGGTCGCGATCGTCTCCCCGCCGGTCGCGACCAGCATGCCGTCGCGGCCGAGGCTCATCGTCCCGCCCCGGGGTCGTGCTTGCGGTCCTTCATGGCGTCGAAGTACGCGACCAGCGCGTCCAGGTCCGCCGCCGAGAGATGCTCGTGCGCCGGCATGTTGCCGTATCGGAAGGTGGCGGGGTTCCTGATGTACGCCTTCATCTGATCCACGGGCCGGTATTCGACGATCGAGCGCGGGACGTTCAAGTCCGGCCCGACCGTCCCGCCCTCGCGGTTGATGGCGTGGCACGCCATGCACTCGCTGCGAAAGATGGCGTAGCCGTGCCACGCGGGGTCCGACTCGGGAAGCCCGGCGGGCACCGTGTGTGGATAGCGGGCGCGGACGTTCGTCAGCTCGATCGCGACCAGCTGATACGGCCAGGGATAGCGGTGCGTGTCGCGCTGCGCGGGCTTCGTCCACACGACGTAGAAGGGCCCCGGATCGAGCGCCTGCCGGCCCATCGGCGCGAAGCCGCTCGGGCGATCGACCTCGGCGAACGCGACGAACCCGCCGTCCTCTCCGGCGCGCGCCGGCGTCGAGACCTTGGCGTAGCCGTCGGCGGCGCGGAACACGACGTCTTCGCCCTCGAGCCGACCCGGCGGTTTGCCGAATCCGGCCTCGAAGACCGCCGCGAGCGGGCAGGCGCGGAAACGCTTGCGCGCCTCGTAGTACGGATCGTCGAGCTCGATCGTGCGCGGTTTGCACGTCTGCGCCAGCGCGGCGGCGTCGAGCGTTCGCACCACGGTGCCGTCGCGCAGGAACTCGAGCGTCGCGGCGCCGCCGGTCGACGCGATGAGCGCGAGCGCCGCGGCGAGAGGCCATCGCATCGACAGTCCGCTTATCGCAAGACGCCAGGGGAGGCGACCCGGCGCGCCGGGCGCGACGGCTTTACGCAGCCAGCTCAGCCACGCGGCCGGCGAGGGCACGGGGTCGCGTGAGGTAGCGCGCGACCGCGCCGAGCGCCCGCTCGTCGGTGAGGAGGCCCAGGTGCCCGCACGCGTCGATGATGCGCATGCGGCGGCGCGCGCGGTCGACGGGTGGCGGGACCAGCGCGTCGTTCGCGGCGAACACGGCGAGCTCCTGCGAGGGGTTCGCGTACGCGAGGTAGGGCGTGCCGAGCGTCACGAGCCGGCGCACGAGGTGCGTGCCGCCCGTCTGCATGAAGTAGCGCGCGGCGAGACCGCCCAGGCTGTGCGCGACGACGTCGACCTGAGCGGCGGCGGTCGCACGGCACACGACCTCGACGTGCTCGTGCAGGTCGCCCGCGAGCCGCTGATAGTCGAGGCGGGGGCGGTAGGCGAAGCTCGAGAAGCGCCGGATGCCGTGGCGCCCGAGGTGGCGGCGGAGGGCGCTGAAGTTCGTGGGATCGCCGAGGATCCCATGGACGAGCACGACGGGGACCGGATGGAGGCCCGCGTCGTCGAGCGTGTCGCTCGCGAGCGACCGCCAGGGGAGGGCGCCGACGACCCCGGCGAGGGCGGAGAGCTCACTCCCGAGGGCTCGCAACCTGCCGAGCCCTCCCGTCCAGCTACCCTTGTCACCCTGGGGCTGCATTCCTACTCGTCTTACGCCTGACCTCGGCTCCTTGGATGCGAGCGGCGTGCCGGAGGTTCCCGGGCGGATCCTCCAGTCGGGACGGGCAGTTCCGGCGGGGCGGCCCGGGTCGGCGCGAAACGATCGTATCGTCTCGCTACGCCACCGCGCCGGCCGGCCTCAGGGTGTGCAGCGGAAGCCCTTGCCCTTCTTCGAGCAGGTGACCGACGCGGAGTAGCACTGGTTGCCGAGCACCAGCTTGGCGGCGATCCCACCGCCGCCGAACGTCAGCAGCTGGTTGTTCTTGCCCTTCGCCTTGAGCGCGAAGGCAGAGCCGTGCTGCTTCAGCTGGAGCTGCTTCAGGCCACCGGCGCTGCCGGAGGCGTCCTTGTACTTGAAGAGGATGGGAGGCTTCGACTTCAGCCACCGCGTGTCGGTCTCGGGGTGGGTGAGCGTGCTCGAGAAGAGCAGCGGGCCGTTGTCGACGGTGAGCACGACGTCGTCCGTCGTCGAGAGCGCCATCGGCGCCGAGGGGAATACCTCGCCGCTGACGGTGATCCCACCGCCCTTCATGACGATCGAGTTCACGTTGAGCGCCTGCGGCGCGGCGACGGCCGCCGCCTGACAGACGCCGGCGGCGCAGGTCTCCGTACCGTTGCAGGCGTCGCCGTCGGGGCACGGCGTGCCGTCGGGCAGCGCGGGACCGGTGACGCAGGCTCCGCCCGAGCACGACCCCGCCGCGTGGCAGCCGTCCACGGCCGCGCAGCCCGTGCCGTCGGCGGCGTTGGAGCCATGCTGGCAGACGCCGCCCTGACACGTCTCGTTGCCGTTGCAGGTGTTGCCGTCGTCGCACGACGTCCCGTCGGGCTGGCCCTGGCACGGACCGCCGGCGCTGAGGCACGCGGGATGCGCGAACGGGTTGTCGATGCCGGCGAAGCAGCTGTCGGGCACGCGGCCCGTCGGACCGGAGTACGGCGTGTAGGTGGTCGCGTACTCGATCCGATAGACGACCGAGTCGTCGGTGAAGCCGGTGCCCTGCTTGCCCGCGACGTAGAGGGTGTCCTTGCCGATCGGGCTCGGGCCCTGCGTGATCGCCGTCAGCACCTGCAGGTTGATGGTGTCGAAGTCGCCGTCGCCGTCGATGTCGTAGATGGCGCGGAAGTCGTTGTCGTTGTTCGAGTCGTGGAAGATGAGCGGCGCGAGCTCGGTGCCCGACGGCATGAAGCACGGCGGCTGGAGGTCGATGCGGTAGATCCGCGCGCTGTCGCGCAGCAGATAGAAGACGTCGCCGTAGAACTGGTCGGGGTAGGCGAGACCGGTGTAGGCGGTGACCCCGCTCACGACCGGGTTGCCCGTGTGCGCGACGATGGGGTGGGCCCACGTCGAATGGTTCGCATAGACGTCGCTCGCCGGGTGCCCCGAGAGGCATCCGGCAACGCCCGAGCTCGCAACGCCGGCGCCTTCGAGGCAGGGCCAGCCCTGGTTGCTCCCGGACGAGACGAGGTCGATCTCGGCCTGCAGCGTGTCGCTGCGGTCGGTGACGTAGACCTGGCCGGTCAGCGGATGCACGGCGACGCCGGCGGGATTGCGCAGACCCGTGCCGTAGACGAACGGCGCACCCGAGAACGGATTGCCGGGGGCCGGGACGGCCGCCGCGGCGCCCTGCACCTCCATCCGCAGCACCTTGCCCGCGAAGTTCGGCGCGCCGTTGTTCATGACGGTGCGCGCCGGGTACTCCGACGCGCCGAGGCAGACGTTCGTGCAGAGGGCGGTGTTCTCGGTGCCCTGGATCGGGTCGGTGCCGCTGAAGAGCTGGGCGTTCCAGCGGTTGCCGCTGCCGTTGTCGCCGATGCTGGCGAGCAGGCAGCCGTCGACGCCGAACGCCATGTGCCCGCCGTTGCGGGTGGTCGACTCGGTGGGCGGCTCGAGCGACGTCTGCACGACGCCTTGGAGGTCGCCCGTGCCCTGGTCGTTCTCGTGGTAGACGCGGATGTGCTGGTTGACGGTCTCGTCGTTCGTCGTGAGGTAGACGTAGACGAGCTTCGAGCTCGCGAAGTCGGGGGCGAGCGCGATGCCGAGGACGCCTTCCTCGTTCGTCGTGGCGCGCACGCCGTCGATCGTCGCCCACACCGCGCCGGTGTCGAGCGTCGAGCCGTCGGCCGACTTGTAGTTGGAGAAGACGCGGATCTCGGCCGTGCCGGGCGTCGTGCCCGACGTCTGGCCGAGGGCCTGGATGGCGGCGAACATCCGGCCGTCGGGGGCGACGGCGATCGCCGAGATCGGATAGGCGGTCTGCGCGACGGCTACTGCGCGGAACCCTGGGGTGTCGAGCACGGCGCGAGCAATGCGCGGCGCCCCCGCACTTGCAAGTGCGAGGGCGAGCGCGAGCGACTGGTGGAAGCGACGGGACACGGCGGGGGCGCCTTCTTCAGGCGATCATGGCGGTGAACGGCGTCACCGTCGGGAGATAGTCCGAGGAGTTCGCGCCCATGAGGGTCACGAGCCCCGCCACCATGTTCGTGACGTCGAGGATCATGCCGCCGTTGTCGGGCGCGCCGGTCGAGAAGTTGACCTTGACGCCTTCCTGCGTGCTGTCGGTCATCCCGAGCGACACGCCGCCCCGCACGCCCTTGCCGACGATCAGCATCGACGTCCACGGGTGATGGTCCTTCCCGTTGTCGCCGTTCAGCTGGGGCGTGCGGCCGAACTCGGAGCAGACGACGACGGTCGTCTCGTCGAGGAGGCTCGGTGCGAGCAGACCCGACTGGGTCGAGAGCCCGGTCACCAGCCCGTTCACGTAGCTGAAGACGCGGTCCCAGCTGTTGTTCTGCTGGGTGTTGTCGGTGTGCGTGTCGAAGCCGCCGAACGGGTTCACCGTGACGCTCGTCGTGAGGCCGCTCTTGAACGCGTTGCCGAGCGAGGTCGCGAGCTGCTGGCCGCTGTTCTGGTTGAGGCTGAGGGCGCCGGCGAGCCGCGTGAGCTTGTCCGCGCGGCCGTTGGCGTCGTGGTAGGCCTCGAGCTTGCCGCTGACGGCGCTCGAGGGACCCGCCTCCGCGTGGAGGCGTTCCCACTCGAGCGCCTGTTGGACGTATGCCTCGCCGAGCGCGGAGACCGCGAGGGCGCTGTTCGTGCCCACGCGGTTGTACGCGATCGCCGTGCCCATCTGGCCGCCGAGGCGTCCGGAGAGGCCGGCGAACTGGCCACCGAAGCTCTGCCCCGAGAGAAGGAGGTGGGGCAGCGGCATGTCGGTGCCGTTCTTGTGCGCCGCCATCACCGCGAAGTCGGCGCGCGTCGGATCGAGGTAGCCCGTGAGGACGAGCTGCCGGCTCTGGTCGTGCGACGTCGAGCGGGTCCCGATGCCGTTCACGACCGCGGTCTTGCTCGCCCAGGTGTTGAAGAAGGTGTCGACGTTGGGCCGGGTCGTCGGATTCGACATGTAGGTGATGCCGCCGGCGGTCGCGATCTGCGACGGGGGCAGCCCCGAGATCGCCTGGGGCACGTCGACGTCGACGCCGTCCGTCATGTCGAGCGGGTCGTGCACGTCGAGCGCCTGGGTCGGATCCCAGCCGCCGTCGGCGATCAGCATGACCAGAAAGTGCGGGTGCAGGGGGTCGGCGTTGGCGAGCCACCGCAAGGGGGGCATCGTCATGAGGGCCGCAGTGGAGAGCCCGAGCTGCAGCACGCTACGCCTCGTCATTGCCTCTTTCCACGTCCACATGGCTCGTTCCCTTTCGTCGCGCACGATTGGTCTAGTAGATGACGATCTTCGGGCTGCGCAGCATCGCCACGAGCAGGCCGCGCCACGCGCGCACGCCCTGCGTGCCGGGCACCTGGCCGCTGCCCGTGCCGGCCTGCGACTGATCTGCGTAGAGATTGCGGTAGAGCTGGAACCAGTTGCTGACGTCCGACCCGTTGGGGTCGACCGTGTCGCCGTAGAGGCGCCGCGAGATGGCGGCGATGGCCGCGCGGATCGTGGCCTCGCTCGTCGCCGGATCCTCGGCGCCCGTGACGCCGTTCAGGAGCTTGCGCTGCCCGTCGGGCAGGAGGAGGTCGTTCGTCACGACGTAGTCCGCAGCCATGGCCGCGACCTTGCGCTGCACCGTGACGACCGAAGCGTTGAGGCTCGTCGACCGGCCCGTCACGCTGACGCCGTTGATGCTGCCCAGGATGATCTTGAACGCGTTCTCCTCGGTCGTGAGGAGCGGCACCGGCGCCATGCGCGGCGGATCCGAGTTCGGATCGGCGTCATCCTCGTCGTTCTCGGGCGCCCGCGTCCAGAGGAAGCCCGTGAGATCCTGGACGAGCGTCTCGAGCCGCTCGGGCGACGCGCGGCGCACCCAGTCGGGGTCGTTGTTCTCCGGCCGCTGCGTGTACGCGTCGGACATCATCCAGCGCTTCACGAGCTGGCGGAAGTTGTAGTTGTCCGCCGTCTTCCACTGCTCGGCGATCTGGTTCGCCAGCGTGATCTCGTGCGCCGTCTTCGGCTTGCGCAGGAAGAGCATCTGGAAGGCGCGCTGCGTCTGGCACTGCGCGAACTTGTCGTCCTGGACCAGCAGGCGCCCCATGTCCTTCAGGCTCGTGCCGGGCATGCCGTAGACCGCGGGCGGCCGCTTGTTCGCGGTGCGCCAGCGCTCGGCGTTGCCGTTGAAGAAGTCGGTGCGGAAGTTCGTTCCGTCGCCTTCCTCCAGCCCGGTCGCGTTGTCGGTCGGGAAGAGGAACGAGGCGAGTGGATCCAGCCGATCGTGGCAGGCCTTGCAGTCCGAGCGCGTCGTCACGGCCGAGAGCACCGCGCCGGCGTTGTTGTTGTCGACGTTGCGGGTCACGTCGACCGGGGTGTCGAGGAAGTTGTAGCAGTGGAACACGATCGACCAGCGGTTCGCGCGCCGGCGGTTGATGTTCGTGTTGTTCGTGTCCCACACCTCGTAGAAGGCGCTCGTCGAGAGCAGCCCCGCGTGCGGCCGCCCATCGAGGTAGTGCGTGGGCTGCCACTCGGAGCCGACGACCGGCTCCATCTGGTACGGCATGCGGCTCATGTCGCGCTGGAAGAGGTCGTTCGCGACCGTGTAGTCGGCGGTGCCGACCTCGGTGAACGGCCGGTCGTTCTTGACGATATAGGCGATCAGCTCGAGCGCCTCGCCGTAGATGGCGGCGGTCTCGTCACGCGCTTCGTCGGTGAAGTCCTCGCGGCGCACCAGGAGGGCGTCGTCGTAGGCGTCCTTCACGCGCTCGATGAACTCGGGCGAGTGGAGGTACTGGTCGACGAAGAACTCGTAGCTGCTCGCGTTGGCCTCGATCGCGTCGAGCTCCGCGGGCGCCGGGCGCTTGCCCTCGAGGTCCATGGCCGCGCGCACGAGGAGATCCGTCGAGTTCATCGCCACCATCGGGGTGTCGGCGGGACCGCCGCACTGCTGGCCGGCGGCGACGAGGTGCGCCCACTGACGGAGGATCCCCTCCTCCTCGCTGCCTGCGACGAGCCGCAGCCCGCCGGCGTGCGGCAGGATCGTGAGCGGCTTGTCGAGAATGCGCGAGTGATCGGGGTCGTCCTTGTTGATGTGCAGCGCGACGCTCGCCTGCGTGGCGAGCGGATCGGTCAGTGTGATCCGAAGCGTCGTGTGCTCGGCCGCGCCGCCCACTACGTGGCAGCCGGCGCAGGTCGTGAGCACGCGCCCCATCACCTGCCCGGTGAAGAAGTCGCTGTCGCAGGTCTGCGGCGGATCGGTGTTCGGCTGGTCGGCGCGCTTGCTCATCGAGAGCGAGCCCTTGGCGCGGACGCCCGTGCCCTTGAGCTTCGCCTTGCCGCTGAGCGCGGAGTCGCCGCTCGCCTTGCCCTTCCAGCTGAGCGTCACGCCCTTGTCGCTCGCGCCCGTGAACTTGAAGCGCGAGCCCTTGATGGAGCCGGTGACGGAGTAGAGGCCCGTCACGCCGGCGGTCGTCGCGTTGATGGCGACCGTACCGGTGAGCGAGCCGCCGGCCTGCATGATGCCGCCGGCCGCGATCGCGTCTTCACCCATCTTCGGCATCGACAACGTACCGTCGTACGACGCCGTGAGGTCCGCTGCGGCAGGCGTCGCCGCCACCAGCGTGACGCCGAGAACGCCGATGCACGCCGCCAGCGTCGGCAGCGACATCAGACCGACGGAACCGCGAAAAACTTGACGAAACCAGCCACTCATTCGCATGTCCGACCCCCGCAGCAAGGCGTGTGACCTCCGACATGGCGACGAAAATTGTGCAGGAACGGTGTGGCCGTTCGTGAACGAGTTGCGGGTCGCCGTGTCCAGGTTCGTACGCATGACGATGAGAGAGGGAGCAAGGCTCGTACCGTCATCGTGTCGCGCGCGTGACGGTCGGCGCGTACGTCTACGGATAGAGGCGTTTGCTGCCGCGAGTGCGGAAGACTCCGCCCCCCGCGAAGCGATGACCGCCGATCGATACGCCGACATTGACGTTGGCGTCGTCGAGCGCGGAGAGATCGAGGCCGCGTCCCTTCACGGTGACGAGCCCGCCGCGCACCGCGACGGTGACCTTGCCGTTGCCGACGGTCCCCGACGCGATGAGCTTCTTACCCTTCTTCACCGCGTCGCCCAGGCCGGCGCAGATGATCGGGCCGTTGCCGTCACCGAAGACGACGATCACGGGGCCGCCGGCACCGTCGGGCATCGGCACGTCGCCGCGCATGGTGAGCGTACCCTTGGTCGACGCGTTCGAGCGGTGCAGCGACATCGCGCCCTCGGCGCAGCCCGGATCGGCCGCGTCGGCGCGGCCGTTGCCGTCGTTGTCCTGGCAGTCGTCGCACACCGCCTCCGGGAGCCGGCACGCGCTCGAGCAGCCGTCGCCGTCCACCGTGTTGCCGTCGTCGCACTCCTCGGCGGGCGGACCGACGATGCCGTTGCCGCACACCGAGACGGTGCAGTTGTGATCGCAGCCGTCGCCGTCGGTGCCGTTGCCGTCGTCGCAGGCCTCGCCCGGGCCGACGACTCCGTCGCCGCACGCGGCGGGCGTCGTGATGTGGAGCTGCCAGCTGTCGAGGCTGCCCGTCACGCCGCCGGTGTCGTCGACGACGGTGAGCGTCCACGTGCCGTTCGGATCCTCGCCGATGAACCCGCCGAGCGCGCCCTCCGGGACGACGGCCGTGAACGGGTTCGGACTGGTGGGAACCGTCGCATCGCCGATCGCGACCGGCGCGCTGTCGTCGAAGGTGGTGCCCTTGTAGAGGTCGACGTTGTTGCCGCCGATGTCCGTGACGAGGTCGATCCGCCGGCCGGACGGCGAGGTGAGAAAGAGGTCGATGTCGCCGCCACGGTTGTGGGTGATCGAGACCGTGACGTCGACGTCGAGGAGATGGGCGCCGAGGCCGGAGACGCCGATCGTCGACGCGAAGCCGGTGGCGTTGTTGTCCGGGATGTTGCCGCCCGGGCCGTCGAAGGTGGCCACGGGCGCCGGCGGCGGCAGCGACGAGAGCGTCGTGAAGGTGAGCGACCAGTTGTGCAGCATGCCCGTGCTGCCGTTCGTGTCGTCGATGACGACGAGCGCCCACGGGCCCGCCGCGGGCTCGCCGACGAAGGCGCCCATGGCCCCTTCGGGCTGGATCGGCCCGGTCGCGAGGAGGTTCGTGAACGTGAAGTTCCGCACGTTGGGTGCGCTGGGCGTCCCCATGGCCTGGTCGTCGAAGGTGGTGTCGGCGAACACGTCGTCGTTGGCGGCGCCGTTGTCGGTGGTCATCGTCACGGTGATGCCGGACGGCGACACGAGGAAGATGTCGAGGTTGTCCGCGGAGGTATGGGTGATGTCGACGTGGAGATCGACGTCGATGACCTGGCCAGCGACGTCGCTCGTCAGCACCGTCACGAGCGAGCCGTTGTCCGGGATCGGGAGATCCGAGTCCGCGCTCGGGACCGTCGTGGTAATGACGCCCGGGAAGACCGGGGCCGACGCTCCTACGTCACCCGCGACCAGTAAAAGCCCGACCGCACAGACGATTGCCCACCAGCCGCTGCGTGCTCGCATACTCGGCTAGCAAGTCGCTCGCCCGCGCGGTGCCGAAGGGAGTGCCGCCGCACATGCTGCAGCTTCACGGTGCGGTGGCGGACGTCACACCGAGCTGCAGCGCGAATGCATCCACGTCGGTCGCCGGCAGCTTGCAGACGTGACGCTCGCACACGTACGCCGTCGGTTTTCCGCCGAGCGGCGGCTTCTCCGCGACGAACGGCACGGCCCGCGCGAGCGCGGCGGGCGGAGCGCCGCCCGCGACGACGACCAGCACGTGGTTCGGGATGAACGACGCCGTCAGGCGGTCGGCGAACGCCTGGACCGCCGCGCCGTCGCCGGGGGCGACGAGGACGATCTCCTTCACCGGCCCGAGCGCGAAGTCGAGACCGACCAACATCTGCGGCAGGTCGCTCGGTTGGTGCGCGAGCACCATGGCGAAGGACTTGAGGAGCGCCGCGGCGCGCTCGCGGTAGCGGTCGTCGGTCGTGAGCTCGTGGAGGCGGAGCAAGTTCGACAGCGCGACCGAGTTCCCCGTCGGCTCCGCCCCGTCGTAGTCCGGCTTCTCGCGCGTGAGCAGCGCCTCGTCGCCGGCGGCGGTGAGAAAGTAGCCGCCGTCCGGATCGGCGAAGCGGTCGTCGAGCACTTGCTGCAGCGCGATGGCCTCGATGAGCCAATGCGGGTCGGAGGTCGCCTCGAAGAGGTCGAGCAGCCCCGCGACGAGAAAGGCATGGTCGTCGAGGTACCCATCGCCCCGAGCGTCCCCATTGATGAGGTAGCGCGGAAGACGACCGCCGCGGCGCGTGTCCAGCAGCGTCTGGGCGGTCCGCCGCGCGACGTCGGTCGAGTGGGGGTCGCCGAGCGCGGCCCCGGCGCGCGCGAACGCGGAGACCGCGAGGCCGTTCCACCCGACCACCACCTTGCGGTCGACGTGCGGGGCGACACGGCGGGAGCGGGCGCCCAGCAGGAGGCGGCGCGCCTCGCCGAGCTCGCGGTACGCCTCCTCTATATGTGTCCGCTGCGCCCCCGCGACCTCGCCGAGGGGGGTGGGCGTCGCGAGGGTCGTCGGCCGGTCGTGCACGTCGAAGTAGGCCGTCACGAGGCGCGCGCGCTCGGGGCCGACCACCGCGGCGACCTCGGGCGCCGTCCAGAGGAAGTACTTGCCCTCCTCACCGTCGCTGTCGGCATCGCTCGCCGCGAAGAAGCCGCCGCCAGGCGCCTGCATGTCGCGCTCGAGATAGGCGAGGGTCGTGCGGGCGACGTCGGCGTAGTCCTCGCGTCCGGTCGCCTGCCAGCTCTCGAGGTACGCGACGGCGATGAGCGCGTTGTCGTAGAGCATCTTCTCGAAGTGCGGCACGCGCCAGGCCTCGTCGGTGGCGTAGCGGTGGAATCCGCCCCCGACGTGGTCGTGGATGCCGCCGATCGCCATCGCGTCGAGCGTGCGCACGACCATGGCGAGCGCCGTCGCGTCACCGGTACGGCGGTAGTGGCGGAGCAGGAGCTGGAGCTGCGCCGGGCGAGGGAACTTCGGGCGTGACCCGAAACCGCCGTGCTCCGCGTCGAACGTCGGCGCGATCTCGTCGTAGGCCGCGGCCAGCGTGCGCGCGTCCGGCGCGCCGGCGTCACCGGGTGCGGCCGCCAGCATCTCCAGGCGTCCCGCGACGTCGCTCGCGGCGATCTCGACCTGACTCGGATCCTTCGCGTACTCGTCGGCGAGACGCTGCAGCAGCTCGAGGAAGCCGACCTGCATGCCGCGCGCGCCGGCGCGCGG
Organism: Candidatus Eisenbacteria bacterium; assembly: GCA_035577985.1. NCBI lineage: Bacteria > Candidatus Eiseniibacteriota > Candidatus Eiseniibacteriota bacterium. The sequence continues at coordinate 44,026 of DATJZY010000022.1, read as the reverse complement.
CGGGAAGTACGTGCCGCCGTAGAACGGGCGGCGATCGGGCGTGAGCCACACGGTCATCGGCCAGCCGCCGCCCCCGTGCGTCATGAGCTGCACCGCGTTCATGTAGACGGCGTCGACGTCGGGCCGCTCCTCGCGGTCGACCTTGATCGCCACGTAGTGCGCGTTCATGTAGCCCGCGATCTCCTCGTCCTCGAACGACTCCTCCTCCATCACGTGGCACCAGTGACAGGTGGAGTAGCCGACCGAGAGGAGGATGGGCTTATGCTCCGCGCGCGCTTTCGCGAACGCTTCGTCGCCCCACGGATACCAGTCCACGGGATTGTGGGCGTGCTGGCGGAGATAGGGACTCTGCTCGGTCGCAAGACGATTGGTGTAGACGGGCGATCCGTCCGGTGTGAGGTGGCGCGTGCGCGGCGGCTCCTCGGGCGGCGTGTCGCGGTGTGGCCGCACCCCGGCGAGCCAGGCGCTCGCGACGATCGCCAGCAAGGCGAGCCCGACGAGCGCCACGCGCGACATGACGGCCCCTTAGCGCGACGCCGCGCGCGAAGATAGGCGCCGCGCCGCGCGAAATTCCGTTGACGGGAGCGCGCTGAGCACGATAATCGACATGACGGAGGGTTCTCTCGTGCGTAAGACCGCCGCGCTCGTGCTCCTCGTTGCCACCACCGCCCTGGGTGCCGATCATCCGGTCGCCGGCGACAAGCTCGTTCTGAAGGATCGGCAGGGCGACGCGACGCGCCGCACGGTCCGTTTCAAGGCGACGCGCGACCTCGGAATCGACCCGACGGCCGGCGGCGACCCGCGCGGCGGCGGCGCGACGCTCGAGATCGTGGGTCGCGGCGCGGGCGACGGCACGAGCGGGATCGTCCCACTCGATCAGAACCTGTGGGTGGGGCTCGGTACGCCGTCCGGCGCCAAGGGCTACAAGTGGAGCGATCGCTCCGGCGGCGTCGGCATTCGCAAGGTGGCGTTCAAGGGCGGTTCCCACGGCGGCTCGCTCACGATCGCCGGCAAGGGCAGCAGCTGGGGCTACGCCGTCGCCGGCTCGCAGACGGGTCCGGTCGACGTTCGCTTCACGATCGGCGCCGACACCTGGTGCGCGCGCTTCGACGCGACGACGTTCCTCGACAATCGCACCGACAAGCTCCGGGCAGCGGCGGCGTCCGCGCCGGCCGACTGCGAGGTGCCGCCCCCGCCGACGTGCGGCAACGGCGTCGCCGAGGGCACGGAGGAGTGCGACGACGGCAACACCAACGACGGCGACGGCTGCTCGTCGACGTGCGCGCTCGAGAACACGTCCGCGGTGTGCGACGGCGTGCCGACCGTGTCGGGGACGGCGCTCGGCAGCGTCCGCGTCGCGTCCGGGCTCGACCGGCCCGTCTACGTCACCGCGCCGCCGCTCGATCCGAACCGGATCTTCATCGTCGAGCAGGACGGCGTCGTGCGCATCGTCAAGAACGGCACGCTCTTGCCGACCCCCTTCATCGACGTGACCGGCGACGTGACGTGCTGCGGCGAGCAGGGGCTCCTCAGCATGGCGTTCGCGCCCGACTACGAGACGAGCGGCATCTTCTACCTGAGCTACACGAACAACGGCGGATTGCCCGAGGTGCGGCGCTACACCGTGAGCGCGAACCCCGACGTCGCCAACACGTCCGGCACGCTCGTCATCTCGACCGAGGACTTCGCGTCGAACCACAACGGCGGCCTCGTCCTGTTCGGGCCCGACGGCTACCTCTACTTCGCGATGGGCGATGGTGGGGGCGGCGACGATCCGCAGGAGACGGGACAGGATCTGACGCGCCTGCTCGGGAAGATCATGCGCATCGACGTCAATGCGCCCACGTACACGATCCCGCCGTCGAACCCGTTCGTCGGCGCGCCGCCCGCGCTGCCGGAGATCTGGGCGTACGGCGTCCGCAATCCGTGGCGCATCAGCTTCGATCGCGGCACCGGAGACCTCTACATCGCCGACGTCGGGCAGGGCGCCCGCGAGGAGGTCGACGTGCAGCCGGCGTCGAGCACCGGCGGCGAGAACTACGGCTGGGACATCTTCGAGGGGACGCTGTGCCACGAGCCCGAGCCGCCGGCGACGATGTGCCCGAGCCCGCCGACCGGCTTCACCTTCCCGGTCCTCGAGTACGACCACGGACAGGGCTGCTCGATCACCGGCGGATACGTGTATCGCGGGTGTGCGATGCCGGACCTCGCCGGCACGTACTTCTACTCCGACATCTGCTCGGCCTTCATCCGCACCTTCAAGGGCGTCTCCGGCGGCGTCGCGCAGAACCAGGACGATCGCACCGCGGACGTCGCGCCGGGCGGCGGTCTCTCGATCGGCGGCGTCAGCTCGTTCGGCGAGGACGCACGCGGCGAGCTCTACATCGTCGACTACGGCGGGGGTGTCGACGGCCAGGGCGAGGTCTACAAGATCGTCCCCGGGAGCTGACACCCGCCGGCTGCACGCGGGGCGGCGCTCGTGTACCTTCGAGCGCACGCCGATGTTTCCCGTGAGTCCGGACAAGGTGCGCGCGCTCGTGGCCCGCATGGAAGCCCTGGGGATCCGCGAGAGCGAGCTCGAGGAGACCTTCGTGCGCTCCGGTGGACGGGGCGGCCAGAACGTCAACAAGGTCGCGACGTGCGTCGTGCTCCGCCATCCGCCGTCGGACGTCGCGGTCAAGTGTCAGGAGAGTCGCTCGCAGGGCATGAACCGATTCCTCGCGCGGCGTCTCCTGTGCGAGAAGATCGAGACCCGGCGTCTCGGCATTGCGAGCGCGGCCGAGCAGGCGCGCGAGCGCATCCGGCGCCAGAAGCGCAAGCGGTCGCGACGTGCGAAGGAGAAGATGCTCGCCGGCAAGCGCGTGCAGGCCGAGAAGAAGGCTGCGCGCCGCCCCATCCGTAGCGGGGATGAGTAGCTACTGCACCACCAGGCGCACGTGGTCGACGAGGATCGCCGAGTCGTAGATGCTGTCGCCCACGTCCTTGGCGGCGAAGCTGAGGAGGTCGGCCTGGCCCGCGAACGCGGTGACGTCGATCGCCTGCGTGCGCCATCCCGTCATGTAGACGTCGCCCTTGTCGAAGCTCACGTCGGCGGGCGTGACGCTGGCGCACAGGTCGTCGATCTTGGTCGACTGCAGGACGCTCGCGCCGAACTGGACGACGAAGCTGTCCTGGAACTGGCTGCCGCAGTACTCGAGGAACTCCTCGGAGAAGAAGTTCCAGTCGTACGTGAGCGTCATCGAGGTCGCGCCGGGCGGCAGCGCGGGCAGGCAGACGGGCTGGGCGAAGGTGCCCGCCTCGGTCGTGAAGCCGAGGCCCGTCGAGACGAGCGCCATGCGCGTGCCGTCGGTCGGCAACGTGGAGCCGAGCTCGCCGACGATCCGGCCGTCGCCCGTGACGGTGAAGCCGGCGACGCTGGCCTCGAACCCGCTCGCGATCTCGAAGCTGCCGTTGACGATCGGCGTCGCCGTGAGGCTGGTGGCCGGCTGGCCGGCCATGGTGAACGTCGCCGGCGGCGTCGCGCCGTCGCTCTGGCCGGGCGTGAACGCCTCGGCGGCGCTCTTGCCCGACAGGAGCTGCGTGAAGAGATCCACGCCCACGTCGTGCGCGAACGCCGACGTCACGTAGCCGTCGTATCCGAAGTACGTGGCGGCGCCGCGATCGAAGAGGGCACTCGACATGGTGGGATTCGCCGAGCTGCGACACGTGCCCATGTAGACGAGGCTCGCGGGTAGCCGAATGCTGTACGTCGTGACGAACGACGGCAGGATGGCCGCGACCCCGTCGGGGAAGACGGCCAGGCGGCCCAGCCGCAGATCGCGCTCCCAGGTGGCGCGGTTCTCCGACGTGAGCGTCGTCCCCGTCAGCACGATCGCCTGCGCGCCCGTCGAGCTCCACTCCCATTCCGGCCGGTAGGCGTCGCCGAGCCCGCCGAAGAGCGTGTCGCCGTGCGAGGCGACGGCGATGACGCCGTAGTCCTCGAGGTGCTGGAAGTGCTCGAGGGTGGCCGTCGACCCGAAGTGCGACTCGACCTGGAACTGGGGGCACGTGCTGCCGAGGAGGAGCGTCTGCACCGCGAGCGGCTCCTCGCCGTCGAAGTAGGGCGCGAGCAGGAGCGAGCGACGGCTGCCGACGCCGGCCGGACCCTGCGTGATCGGACTGGCGAGGCTGCGCGGCCGCGGATCCGGCCCCGGCACGACGGTGGACGGCGCCGCACGACCTCCGCGACGCGTCGTCTCGTCGTAGGCGAGCACGCCGCCCAGGATGCCGTTCTGGTCGAGCCACCAGGCGCCGAGGCCGCCGTCGGATGGCCCGGCCGCTCGGGCGCCGTTCACGAACGCGAGATTGACGATCTGCTCGAGCACCGCCTCCGGCGAGGCCCCGTGCGCCGCGAGGTTGTCGCGCAGCGTCCGGGCGTCGTTCGCGAGCTTGATCGCCGCGTCGAGCTGCGGCTGCGTCACGCGGTCGACGGTCGGGAGCGACAGCACGGGCGACCACGCGACCAGCTCGGGGTGCGACAGCGTTCGCGCCGAGACGCGGAAGCGCTGGCGCGCGCCGGCCGTCGATCCCGGCAGCGTCGTGAGGCCGGTGTGGACGCCGTCGGCGGCGATCTTGTCGCCGCCCTCGAGCACGCCGTCGTCCCGCAGCGGCATGACGGGGCTCGGGGCGTCGCCGTCGACGCTCTCGAGCTGGACGCTCGCCGGATCGAGGTCGGGGTTCGAGACGATCGCCTGCCGCACCGCGATCTCCGTCACCGCGCCGACGGCGAGGGCGTCGGGTTCGGCGACCGGCACGCCGTCGAACACGATGCCGTTCGTGTTGTAGGCGACGTCGATCGCATCGCTCGCCGTGTTGCCGGCGGCGTCGGCGGCCTCGACCGTAATCCGGTTGTCGCCGGGCTGGAGGGACACGTCCAGGACCGTCCAGTCCGCGCTCGCCGCGAACGACGCCCCGCCGCCGCGGTCGCTCGACCACGTGAGGCCTGCGACGCCGACGTTGTCGAGCGCCACGCCGCCGAGCGTGATGGTCGGCGTCGCGGTCGTCGTCCCGTCTGCCGACGTCGGGCTCGTGATCACGATCTGCGGCGGCACGTGGTCCGCGCCGTCCGCCGCGGGCGCGCACGGCACGAGCGGTCCCGTCGCGATCTTCTTGGTGCCGTGCTTCCCCGAACGGGCGGGCGCGGTCTGCTCGCCGCTCCACACGATGCGCCCGCAGGCGACCGCCTCGGGCATCGCGAGCGCGAACATCACGGGGCTGGGAAGCGTGCCGAGCTCGACGCCCCCGCCGACGACGTCGAGAGTCGCCTTCTTGGCGTTGATCGTCACCTTCTTGACGCCGAGCAGGTAGCTGCGCCACGTGTACACGCTCTTGCGGCGGCGAAATCCGCCGGCGGGAATGTCCACCTTGAGGGCGCCGAACCGCAGCGTGACGGGACCGCCGACGATCACCATGGGGTCGGCGCCGGCAAGACGACCGCGAATACGAAACGGATCCTTGCTGCTCGCCATCAGCGTGGCTTCGATGCGCGGGCTCTCGAGCGTGAGCGCGTGCGCGGCCGCGGCCCATGCGAGAACGGCGGCGATGAAGACTGCACGATTCGGCATGCGCGCGTGGGGCAGCAAGGGGCATGCCGCCGCCGCTCGTCAGCGCGTTGACATGATTCGACGCACTCGATGCGGGCTGACTCAGGTCGGGAACAGCCGGCGCACGAGCACGGCCAGCTCCGCGACGGGCATCTGGCCCGGCGCCGTCGGATCGCCGACCGACGCGTAGGTGAGAAGCGAGCCCGCGGCCGAGAGGACGAAGCGGGAGAGCGGTCCCATCGGCCCCATCGCGAGCGTGACGATCGGGCGCGGCGCGGCGCCGCGCGTGACGTCGATGAGCGTGCGCAGCTCCGCCAGCGTCGCTGCGTGCGTGGCGATCTTCGCCACGTCGGCGCCCGCCGCGAGCGCGCGGTCGGCGCGCGCCAGCAGCTCGCCCGCCGCCGGCGTGGTCGTGAACTCGTGCGTCGAGAGCAGGACCAGGCGCCCCACGGTCTTGGCGCGCGGGATCAGAGACGCCGCGAGCGCCGTCGACGCGATCTCGACGTCGATCGCATCGACGAGTGGCAGGCCCGCCTCGTAGATCGCGGCGCGACGCTCGTCGGGCATCGGCCCCCCGCCCTCGCTCGCGGCACGCGCGGTGAGGATGATGGGCCGGCCGGCACGCCGCAGTCGTTCGAGCGCCGCGGTGACCGCTTCCGGAGTGGGATCGTCGAACAGGTCGGCGCGCAGCTCGACCACGTCGGCGCCCTCGGCGCCTGCGAGCGCGTCGACCTCGTTCGCTCCGCCCGCCGCCACGATGACCGGGCGGCGTCCGAGCTCGACCGTGCCGAGGCGGGGCGCCACTCAGGTCCCGCCCGGACCCGTCAGGTGCGCGCGCGGCCCGATCGTGACCGAGTCCCCGACGAGCGCTCCCGTCAACTTGACCGCGCTGCCGAGCTTCACCTCGGCGCTCGGCGCGTAGATGGTGCCGGCGATCGTGGCCCGATTCTTCGCGTCGAAAGCGGTCCGCTCGCCCTGCGCCGCGACGTTGAACACGACGCCGCTCGCCGGCACGCCGTCGCCCGCCCCGACGCGGGCCGCCTGTCCGACCTTCACCGTCGTGCGCACGGTGACGTCGCAGGCCGCGAGGCAGGTCATCTTCGCGCGGCTGCGGACGTCGATCGACTCGAACTGGTAGCTGCCGCCGGCAAGCGCCACCTGCGCGGCCGTGCCGACCGAGAGCGTGCCGTACGCGCCGGCCGCGAGCGCCTGCTGCGCCTTGGTGTGCCGCGACGCCGACACGTCGAGGTTCCCCGGTGAGGCGAGCACGATCGCCGGCCCGTCGATGAGCGGATTCGGGAGCGGCATGCAGGTGTCGGCGCTGCCCTCCAGCGTCACACAGAAGTAGCCGCCCGAGGCGCGGGCGCTCTTGCGGAGCACGATCGTCGGTGCCGCGCCGCTGCCCGTGACGCGCGTGCCCTGGCCGATCGAGAGCTCGTCGAAGAGACAGCCGACGTCCCCCGTGACGCGCGCTTTCGATCCGACGCTCACGCGCTGCATCCCGAACGCCGCGTAGGCGAGCACGCTCTTGGACGGCTGCGCTCCCACCGCGGCGACTCCCACCACGAGCCACGCCGCGACCATCATCCCCACGACCACCTGCCGCATCATCATCATCGGATGTAGCACGCACGCCCGCGACGGGCGACCGCGGGCGGGGCGGCTCGATGTTCGCCCGAGTGCGCCGCTCCGCGGATACTCGGCCGAGAACGTGAGCCGCCGAGCGGCACGAACGTCGCGGGCGTCATGCTCCCCTCCTCTAGTAGGGAAGAGTAGCGGCCAGCCGACAGGCGGTGCCGTTGCGTCCGCGAGGGTGGGGGCGACGCGGAGGCGCCTGCGAAGCGGCGCGACGAAATGTCAGGGCCGTGACGCTCCGTGTGATTTGTCGCGCGGCGGAGCCGAAGCCGAAGCGTCGCCCCCACCCCCGCGGCACCGACGCCCCGAGGTGGCGGTTTTCGAGCGTCCTGCTACTGTCCCCGCCCTCATGGTGGGGATCACGCGACTCGGCACGTACTTCCCGCGACGCCGGCTCGACCGGGCGCTCATCGCCAAAGCGTGGGGCGGCCGCGCGTCGGGCACGCGCACCGTAGCCGGCGTCGACGAGGACGCGCTCACGATGGCGGTCGAGTCCGCCATGGAGTGCCTCGGGGACACGGGCGCGAGCGACCTCGACGGCGTGTACTTCGCGAGCACCAGCGCGCCGTATCTCGAGAAGCAGGTCGCGAGCGTGGTCGCGACGGCCCTCGACTGCCGGCGCGACGTCGCGGTCGCCGACTTCACCGGCTCGGTGCGCGGCGGAATCGGCGCCGTGCGCGCCGCCTGCGATGCGGTGGCGGCGGGGAGCCTCCGCAGCGTGCTCGTCGCGACCGCGGACACGCGCCTCGCCGAGCCGGAGTCGGAGCTCGAGGCCCTGTTCGGCGACGGTGCGGCCGCCGCCGTCGTCGGCCGCGAGCAGGTCATCGCCGAGCTCGTGGCCATGGCGAGCGTCGGCGAGGAGTTCACGCACTTCTACCGCACGGACGCACAGCGCTACGTGCAGGTCGCCGACGCGCGCTTCGGGACGACCTACGGGTTCGCCGCCGTCGTGCCCGAAGCGGTCGCGGCCGCGCTTCGGAAGGCCGGGATCGAGGCCGGGAAGATCGCAAAGCTCGTGCTCGCGGCGCCCGACGTGCGTGCCGCGCAGGACGTCGCCAAGCGCGTGGGCTGCGACGCGGCCAGGCTGGTCGCGCCGCTCGTCGCCGAGGCGGGCGTCCTCGGCACGCCGGATCCGCTCGTGCTCCTGTCGCGTGCGCTCGAGACGGCGAAGGCGGGCGACGTCCTCGTCGTCGCCGGCTACGGCGAGGGCGCCGACGCGCTCGTCTTCCGCGCAACGGACGCGCTCGCCTCCGCGCGACCGCGCACGCTCGAAGCGCGGCTCGCGCGTCCGCTCGCGATGGCGTCCTACGAGAAGTACCTGAAGGCGCGCAACGTCATTCCGGTGGACTACCAGGGCGAACCCTTTCCGACGTACCTCGAGTGGAAGGAGCTGAAGCAGGACATCCGGCTGTACGGCAGCCGCTGCGAGGCGTGCGGCCTCGTGCAGTATCCGATGGCGCACGTGTGTCTCGGGTGCAAAGCGCGCGAGCGCCTCGTCGACCACAAGCTCGGCCGGCGTGGCGCGGTGTTCACGTACACGATCGACAACCTCGCGCCGGTCGCCGAGCATCCGATGCCGATGCTCGTGATCGATCTCGCGGGTGGCGGCCGGATCTACCTGCAGGGCACCGACAGCGCCGAGGGCGAGATCGACGTCGGCACACCGGTCGCGCTCACGTTTCGGCGGCTGCACGAGTCCGGCGGCAACCGCAACTACTACTGGAAGGCGCGGCCGGCGTAGGCGGTGCGCGCTCCCGGCGACGTCGCGGCGCTCGTCGTCCTCGCCACGCGCGTGGCGCGCGCGGCAGCGCGCGTGCACCGCACCGGGCTCGGGCGCACCCAGGAGATCGCCACCAAGTCGACCGCCACCGACATGGTGACGGAGGTCGATCACGAGGCCGAGCGTGTGATCGTCGACAGCATCGTCGCCGAGCGGCCGGACGACGCGATCCTCGGCGAGGAGGGCGCGCAGCGCGCCGGCACGTCCGGCGTGCGCTGGATCGTCGATCCGCTCGACGGGACCACGAACTATATCTACCGGTATCCGGCGTTCGGCGCCTCGATCGGCATCGAGATCGACGGCGTGCTCGCGGCGGGTGTCGTGCACGACTCGGCGCGCGATCGCGTCTACACCGGGATCGTCGGCGCGGGTGCGGCGTGCAACGGTGCCCCGATCGCCGCGCGCGACCACACCGACCTCGCGACGGCGCTGGTCGCGACCGGCTTTCAGCCGCAGCCCGAGCGGCGGGCGTGGCAGGCCGCCGTGCTGACGCGCGTGCTGCCCCGCGTGCGCGACATCCGCCGGGGTGGCTCGGCGGCGATCGACCTCTCGTGCGTCGCGAGCGGCCAGCTCGACGCGTTCTACGAGGTCGGGCTCGCCGAGTGGGACATGGCGGCGGGAACCGCGATCGCGCGCGCCGCCGGCGCGACGGTGCACGTCCTGCCGCGCGCGACGGCGCCGACCCCGCTCCTGGTCGCCGCCGGACCGCGGCTCGTGGACGCGCTGCTCGCGCTCCTGCGCGAGGCCGGCGTCGAGGCGCCGTGACGACGCGCGTCGCGGTGCTCGGGCTCGTGGCCCTGCTCGCGATCGCGCGGCCGGCACATCCCTGGGGCTGCGACGGACACCACGTGGTGGCGCTGCTCGCATGGGCGGAGCTCTCGCCGCGGGCGCGCGACGGCGCGACGGAGCTCCTGGGGGCGCATCCGATCGCCGCCGAGCACCGCGGGTGCGAGCGGCCGAGCCGCAACGTGCTGGCGGCCGTCTCGACGTGGGCCGACGCGATCCGCGACGACGAGCCGAAGACGGCGCCGTGGCACTACGTGAACGTGCCGCTCGATGCCGCGCGCAGCGAGCTTCGCCGCGGGTGTCGGTTCGGCAACTGCATCCTGTCCGCCCTGCAGCGCGAGATCGACGTGCTGCGCTCGTCCGCGTCGGGGGCGGAGCGGGCGCGCGCGCTGCGGTTCGTCGTCCACTTGGTCGCCGACCTGCATCAGCCGCTCCACGCGACCACGAACGGCGACCGCGGCGGCAACTGCCTGCCGGTGGCGTGGTTCGACGCCGCGCCGCACGCGATCGCCGGCGGCGAGAAGTACGATCCCAACCTCCACGAGGTGTGGGACGTGCAGCTCGTGCGCGACCTCATGCGCCGCGAGGGCGGCTCGCCGGGCACGCTCGCCGACGCGCTCCGCAGCCGCCGGCGCGCGACGCTGCGACGAGCCGTGGCGGCGCCGGTCGACGTGGACACCTGGGCGTGGGAGGCGCACGAGGTGGGCGTGCGCGCCGCCTACGGACGCTTGTCGGCTCGGGTGCCGCGCGAGCCCGACGGGCGTCTCGACTCTTGCCTCGACGCGGACGACGTCGGGCGGCGCATGCTGCGGCTCGGGGCGCACGTCGACGCCGCCTACGTGGATGCCGTCGAAGCGATGCTCGAGGAGCAACTGACCGCGGCGGGCGGACGCCTGGCGCGGGTGCTGAACGAGGTGTGGCCATGACGGGCGGCATCGCGTCTCCGACGATCGGGCGAGCGCGGCTCGTGTGGGGAGCGCTCCTCGTCTCGCTCGTCATGTACGTCGTCGTCCTCGTGCTGCTGCTCGGGCAGCCCGGGACGCCCGCCCCGACGGACGCCACGATGATGCGCTACCTCTTCATCGGGCTCACGGTCGCGAACCTCGGCGTCGTCCTCGTCTTCCGGCGGAACCTGCCGCCGTCCGATGCCGGACCCGCCACCGCGGCGCCGGACCCGCAGGCCGTGTTCACGACCTACCTCGTGTGCTGGTCCCTTTCGGAGGCGGTGGCGCTCTATGGCCTCGTCCTCGGCTTCCTGACGCACGGCCTCGACGCCGCGCAGCCGTTCTTCATCGTCGGCGCGGCGCTCCTGCTCTGGCAGCGGCCGCGCGCCGAGCACTTCGCCGAGCGCGCTTGACTCTCCACCCCGCGGCGGGCTGAAACGAGCCCATGAAGGACAAGGTCGCCGTGATCGGCGTCGGCTGCACGAAGTTCGGCGAGCGCTACGATCGCGGCTACGAGGAGCTCATCTGCGACGCGGCCTTCGCGGCCTACGACGATGCCGGCATCGATCCCGCCGAGATCGAGGCGGCGTATCTCGGGACGTACATTCCGGGTCCGGGCGGCGGAAAGTCGGCGGTGTCGCTCGGCGACGCGCTGCGGCTCTACGGCCGTCCCATCACACGGGTCGAGAACTACTGCGCGACCGGCACCGACGCCTTTCGCAACGCGTGCATCACCGTCGCGGCCGGCGTGCACGACGTGGTGCTCGTGGTCGGCGCCGAGAAGCTGAAGGACCGGGGCGGGCGCGGCCTGCCGCGCTTCGGCCATCCGCTGCTCGGGCGGGGCAACTCGGCGCCCGGCCTCTTCGCGCTCGCGGCGACGCGCTACATGCACACCTTCGGCATGGGTCGCGAGACGCTCGCGAAGGTGGCGGTGAAGAACCACCGCAACGGCGCCAAGAACGAGCGCGCCCACCTGCGCTCGGAGATCACCGTCGAGCAGGCGCTCAAGTCGCCCATCATCGCGTCGCCGTTCGGCCTCTTCGACTGCTGCCCCACGACCGACGGCGCCGCCGCGGCGATCGTGTGTCGCGCGGATCTCGCGACCAGGTACCAGACAACGCCCATCTACGTGAAGGCGGCGGCGCTCGCGGTCGAAACCGGCAAGCCGTTCTACGACCCCACCTTCGACTACCTCGGATTTCCGTCGACGGTGAAGGCGTCGCAGGCGGCGTACGCGATGGCGGGCATCGCCCCGAAGGACGTCTCGTTCGCGGAGGTCCACGACTGCTTCACCTGGACCGAGATCTCGAACACCGAGGACCTCGGGTTCTGCAAGAAGGGGGAGGGCTGGAAGCTCGTGGAGGAGGGGCGGACGGCACTCGACGGCGACATCCCGATCAATCCGTCGGGCGGGCTCAAGTCGTTCGGGCATCCGATCGGCGCGAGCGGCGTGCGTATGATCTTCGAGTGCGTGACGCAGCTCCGCGGCGAAGCGGGTGCGCGGCAGGTGAAGAGCCCGACGCTCGGCGTCGCGCACAACGTGGGCGGCCCGGGCGCCGTCGCCTGCGTCGTCGTGCTGGGAAACTAACCCCCCGCGATGCGCCGCTGGCTCGCGCTTGGCGCGTACACGGCGTTCCTCTACGGGCTCCTGCCGTTCGGTCCGGCGATCGGCACCGCGGTGCAGGAGTCGCCGGCGGGCCGCTTCCTGCTGGGACGCGGCGCGGTCGCCATCGTCCTCGCGGGCGCGGTCGCGCTTCTCGTCCGCCTGCGGCGTCGCGCCGCGTCGTCGTGGGCGTACACGGCGCTCACCATCGCGGCCCTCGGCTATGCCTTCGGGCTCGGCTGGCTGCGCGCGATCCGGCTCGAGCGCGTCCATCTCCCCGAGTACGGCATCGCGGCCTGGCTCGCCTGGCGCGCGCTCGTTCCCGCCTGGACCGACCGCGGCTCCGCCTACGTCGCCGCCGCGGTGCTGGCCGCGCTCCTCGGCTGGGGTGACGAGCTCCTGCAGGCCGTGACCCCCGGGCGCGTCTACGACCTGCGCGACGTCGCCGCGAACGCGCTCGGCGCCGCGCTCGGCGCGCTCGTGCTGGCGGTGTGGCGGGCTGGGGTGCCCTCGACGCAGTCCTCTAGGGCCGCGGCCGTGTCGGGCCAAGATCCGGCGCAGCAGGGGGCCGCTGCAACGGCCGATAGGAAGCGGTAAGCGGAACGCTGACGAGCTCGACGACCGTGCGCGAGGCGGGGGCCGATGCGGAGCGCCTGCGAGCGGCGCGACGTAGCGCTCCGGCCAAGACGCCGCGTCTCATCCGCGCGCCGAGCCGAAGCGGAGCGTCGGCCCCCGCCTCGCGCAACCCGCGTTCCGTCGTCAGCGCGACGCCCTACCGCCGCACCGTCATCACCAGGATGACGAACACCATGAGCAGCATGAGGGCGAGGAAGAAGCCCGAGTAGGCGCGAAAGCGGTAGACGTTGGTGTCGACGCTGCCGATGTCGCCCTTCAAGCCTTCGATCTGCTGCTTGACGCTCGAGAGCTCCACGTAGAGGCCCTTCACCTCGTCACGCAGCTTGCCGACCTCTTCCTGCGTGGCGGTGTGCCCCTCCTTCGCCTCGGCGATGATGCCGGGAAGGGCGTCGACCTCTTCCTTGATGTGCCACACCTGCTCGCCGAGCCACTTCTGCGCTTCCGCCATCTGGTTCTGGAGCGACTGCTGGCTGCTGGTCATCTCGGCGGGCTTGGTCGCGGCCGGCTTGGCGCCGGCGCCGCCCGCCATCGCGATCGCGAGCACCAGAGCGGCGGCGAAGCGGCGTGGTCGCATGCGGCGAGGTGTTTATGTGCGGCCCTGAAAACGGTCAAGTCACGGGCGCAGGCGTTCGAGCATGCGCGGGAAGGGAATGGTTTCTCGCACGTGGTGGAGGCCGCAGAGCCACGCCACGCACCGCTCGATACCCATGCCGAATCCGGCGTGCGGCGTGGAGCCGAAGCGCCGCAGGTCGAGGTACCAGTCGAACGCCTCGCGCGGCAGCTGGTGCTCGGCGATCCGGGCCTCGAGCCGCGCGAGATCGTCCTCGCGCTGACCGCCGCCGATGATCTCGCCGTAGCCTTCGGGCGCGAGCACGTCGACGCAGAGCGCGAGCCGCGGGTCGGCGGGATCGGCCTTCATGTAGAACGCCTTCGACGCGAGCGGATAGCGGTGCACCATCACCGGGCGGTCGAACTCGCTCGACAGCGCCGTCTCCTCGTCGCCGCCGAAGTCGTCGCCCCAGGTGACGGGAAAGCCCTTGCGCTGGAGCCGCTCGATCGCCTCGCCGTACGTGATGCGCGGGAACGGCTTCTGCACGCACGCGAGCTTCGTCGTGTCGCGCTCGAGCACGCGCAGCTCGACCGCGCGGCGCTCGAGCACACGCCCGACGACGTGGACGAGGAAGTCCTCGGCCAGGTCCATGTCCTCGTCGAGGCCGGCGAACGCCATCTCCGGCTCGACCATCCAGAACTCGGTCAAGTGCCGGCGCGTCTTCGACTTCTCGGCGCGGAAGGTGGGACCGAACGTGTAGACCTTGCCGAACGCCATCGCGCCGGCCTCCGCGTAGAGCTGCCCCGACTGCGTCAGGAAGGCGTGCTCGCCGAAGTACTCGACGGGAAAGAGCGTCGTCGTGCCCTCGCACGCCGCGGGCGTCAGGATCGGCGCGTCGAAGCCGAGAAAGCCGTGCCCGTCGAGGTATTCGCGCACGGCGCGAATGATCTCGGCCCGGATGCGCATGACGGCGTGCTGGCGGGTCGAGCGGAGCCAGAGGTGACGGTGCTCGAGCAGGAACGCGGTGCCGTGGTCCTTCGGCGAGATGGGGTATTCGGCCACGGGCTTCGCGACGACGCGCAGCCCGCTCACGCCCAGCTCGTACCCGATCGCCGAGCGCTTGTCCGCGCGCACGACGCCGTCGACCTCGAGCGAGGTCTCCTGCGGCAAGTGGTCGGCGAGCAGGAACACGTCTTCCGGGACGTCGGATTTCCCCATCACGCACTGGATCGTGCCCGTGCCGTCGCGGACCTGCAGGAAGTGCAGCTTGCCGCTCGAGCGCCGCTGCGCCAGCCACCCGCGCAACGTGACCGTCGCGCCCTCGTGGGCGCCGATGCCATCCACCGTGACCACCGCCATGGCCGTGGGATAGCAGAAGGGGCGCGGACGGGACAGGTCGGCGAGCATTGCTCTCCCGCACGTGAGCAGACTAGAAGGTTCGTCGAGGACGGACCGCATGCCCCGATGGACGACGAGACTGTTCGGATCGCTCGCGGCCGTCACGTTCGTCGCCGCCGGATGTCAGTCGACCGATCGCTCGGCGGACGCGACCGCGGGCGCGCAGCCCGGAGCGCCCGCGGGCGTGAGCGCCCTCGGGCGGATCGAGCCCAAGGACGGCATCCTGCGCATCGCGGGCCCGTCGCGTCCCTCGGCCGTCATCGCGAAGCTCTACGTCGAGGAGGGCGATCGCGTGAAGGTCGATCAGCCGATCGCCGACCTGGACACGATGACGGCCGACGAAGCGGCGGTCACCAAGGCGAAGGCCGCCCTCCGCAACGCCGAAGCCGAGCTCGGGCGCCTGCGACCGCTCATCGCCCAGCGCATCGTCTCGCAGGAGGCGCTCGACAACGCGCAGCTCCACGTCGACACGGCGCGCGCCGACCTCGTCGCCGCCCAGGCGGTCCTCGATCTCGACGTCGTGCGGGCCCCCGTCGCCGGACAGATCGTGCAGATCTTCGCGCGACGCGGCGAGCGGGTCGGTCCGGGCGGCATCGCGGAGCTGGCGCAGACGGACGAGATGTTCGTGGTCGCGGAGGTCTACGAGACGGACATCGGACGCGTGAAGGTCGGCCAGCAGGTGAGCGTGAAGAGCCCCGCGTTCGAGGGCACGCTCACCGGGAAGGTCGACCGCATCGGCATGAAGATCGGCAAGCAGGACGTCCTCGGCACCGATCCGGTCGCCAAGACCGACTCGCGGGTCGTCGAGGTGCGCGTCAAGCTCGACGAGGCGAAGCGCGCCGCCGGCCTCTCGCACCTCCAGGTCGAGGTCGCGATCCAGCCGTAGGCGACGTCCATGATCTCCGGCGCTCGACTCGCCTGGCTTCAGCTCCGCCGCCAGAAGGGCCGCTTCGCGGTCGCGATCGCCGGCGTCGCGTTCGCCGTGATCCTCATGTTCATGCAGTTCGGATTCCAGGACGCGCTCTTCAACAGCGCCGTCAACGTCCACATGCGCTTGAAGGGCGACCTCTTTTTCTTCCACCCGCACTACAACGTGCTCGCCTTTCCGAGCCAGTTCCCACGCGTGCGGCTCTACCAGGCGCTTGCCTTCGACGGCGTCGAGTCCGTGACGCCGGTCTACACGGGCACGGTGCCGTGGAAGAACCCGGAGACGGGACGGACGCGTGACATCTTCATTCTCGGCATCGATCCGGTGGCCGACGCATTCGATCTCCCGGAGGTGAACGCGCAGGTGCGCCTCACGCGCGAGCCCGACGTCGTCCTGTTCGACGAGTACTCGCGGCCCGAGTTCGGTCCGATCGTCTCGCTCTTCAAGGAGGGCAAGGAGGTCTCGACCGAAGCGCGCAACCGCAGGGTCACGGTCGGCGGCCTCTTCAAGATGGGCACCTCGTTCGGCGTCGATGGGACGATCTACACGAGCGACCTCAACTACCTGCGCATCAACCCGCACATGACGCTCGGGAAGCCGGGCATCGGGATCGTACGCCTCAAGCCCGGCGCCGATCCGAAGGCCGTCCAGGCGGCGATGCGCGCCCATCTCCCCCAGGACGTGAAGATCGTGACCAAGCAGGAGATGATCGACCACGAGGTCGGCTACTGGGCGACGGCGACGCCGATCGGCTTCGTGTTCACGTTCGGCGTCATCATGGGGCTCGTCGTCGGCATGATCATCGTCTACCAGATCCTTTTCGCCGACATCTCGGACCACCTGAAGGAGTACGCGACCCTCAAGGCGATGGGCTACACGAATCGCTACCTCGCGGCCGTCGTGCTCTTCGAGTCGTCGATCCTGGGCCTCGCGGGCTTCGTGCCCGGCGTGGCGCTGTGCGAGCGCCTTTACGTCGTCACGAAGAAGGCGACGATGCTGCCGATGGCCATCGAGCCCGTGCGCGCGACCCAGGTCCTGGTGCTCACGCTCGTCATGTGCTGGGCGTCTGCGCTGATCGCCGTCCGCAAGCTCCGCGCCGCGGATCCGGCCGACGTGTTCTGATGGCGGGCGACGCGGTCATCACGGTCGCCGAGGTGTCGCACTACTACGGCAGCGGCCAGCTCCGGAAGCAGATCCTGTTCGACGTCTCGGCGGAGATCGCCGCGGGCGAGATCGTGATCCTCACCGGCCCCTCAGGCTCGGGCAAGACGACGCTCCTCACGCTCATGGGCGCGCTGCGCGCGACGCAGGAGGGGAGCCTCAAGGTGCTCGGACACGAGCTGAACGGCGCGGGCGAGGCGGCGCTCGTCGCCGTGCGGCGGCAGATCGGCTTCATCTTCCAGCTCCACAACCTTCTCGATGCGCTCAGCGTGACCGAGAACGTCACCATGGGGCTGTCGACCGAGCTCGGGCTCAAGCCGAAGGAGGGGAAGAGTCGCGCGATCGAGATGCTGAAGAGCGTCGGGCTGGAGGATCGCGTGAACCACTACCCCGACCAGCTCTCCGGCGGGCAGAAGCAGCGCGTCGCGATCGCGCGCGCACTCGCCGCGCGGCCGCGCATCATCCTCGCCGACGAGCCGACGGCGTCGCTCGACAAGAAGTCCGGGCGCGACGTCGTCGACCGGCTCCACGATCTGGCGAAGAGGGAAGGCACCGCCGTCGTGCTCGTCACGCACGACAACCGCATTCTCGACGTGGCCGACCGCATCATCCACCTGGAGGAGGGGCGGCTCTCGACCTTCTCGGAAGCGGTGCGCGCCAGCACCCAGCGCTTGCTCGCGACGCTCGCGCGCTCGAACCGCGTCGGGGAGATCACCAAGCAGGTGGCGGAGATGCCGCCGGGACAGTTCACGAAGTTCCTCGAGGACCTCACGGGAGAAGCGAATCAGCTCCTCGAGGTCATGACGCTCGGGACGGACGAGGCCTTCGAGGTCATGCTCGCCCAGATGATCGAGGTGCTGACGCTGAAGGTGGGCCAGCTCCTCGACGCCGATCGCGTCTCGCTGCTGCTCGCCGACGAGCAGCGCGGCGAGCTCTATTCGATGGTCGCGCAAGGGGAGGGTGGAAAACCGCTCGAGATCCGCATCCCCGCGAGCGGCGGCATCGCGGGCCACGTCTATCGTGGCGGGCAGCTCCTGAACGTGCCCGACGCCTACGAGTCGCCCCTCTTCAACCGCGACGTCGACCAGCGCACCGGCTACCGCACCAAGAGCGTGCTGAGCGTCCCCATCCTCGATCGCCGGGACCGTCCGTTCGCCGTCATGAGCCTTCTCAACAAGAAGGGCGCCCCGCACTTCGACGAGCGCGACGAACGCATGGTCCGCGACCTCGTCGCCTCCGTCGGCGTCGTCCTCCGCACCTGGCATCAGGCCCACCGCTCCCGCCACCTCGCCAGAGCATAGCGACCCCGAGCGATCGGGCGGTGCACGGGGCCTGGCGAGGCGGGGACGGCGGGGCGGCGGGGCGAGGTCTTCGCTCGCGGTCCTCGGGCCACGCGCGCCTCGTAGGCCGCGGCGACAGAACCGCAAACCGTTGCGCGCGCAGGGCCCTGCGGGCTCGCTCCGACCTCGCCCCGCCGCCCCGCCGTCCCCGCCTCGCCAGGCCCCGTGCACCGCCCCCGACCGCGCTGCTACAGTCCCGCGCTCGGAGGGGCGACATGCTGGGCTTCACCCTGAACGAGGAGCAGGAGGCGTTCCGTCTCGCGGTGCGCGACTGGTCGACGCGCGCCCTCGCGCCGCGCGTGGAGGAGCTCGAGGCGACCGAGACGTTCCCCGTCGATCTGTTCCGGGAGCTGGGGCGCCTCGGCTACCTCGGCGTCGGCATCCCGGAGACCTACGGCGGCAGCGGCGGCGACATGGTGATGCGCTGCCTGCTCATCGAGGAGATCGGGCGCGTCAACTGCGGCTTCGCGGCGGCCCTCCTGGGGCACGTCGGGCTCGCGACGATCCCGCTCATCAAGTTCGGCACCGAGGCGCAGAAGCAGCAGTACCTCCGGCCGGCCCTCACGGGCGAGAAGCTCGGATGCTTCGGGCTCTCCGAGCCGAATGCGGGCTCGGACGCGGCAGCCATCCGCACGACGGCGGTGCGTGAGGGCGACGAGTACGTCATCAACGGCTCGAAGATCTTCATCACCAACGGCACGATCGCCGACTACTGCATGCTGGCCGCCTACACCGATCGCACGCGGCGCGGCGACGGCATCAGCATGTTCATCGTCGACACCGCGACGCCGGGCTACGTCGTGTCGAAGAAGCTCCGCAAGCTCGGCCATCACACCTCCGAGACGGCGGTGCTGGCGTTCGAGAACATGCGGGTGCCGGCCTCGTGCCTGCTGGGTGGCGTCGAGGGCGGCTTCAAGCAGGTCACCTCGACGCTCGAGGGCGGCCGTATCACGCACGCGGCGCGCTCGGTCGGCGTGTCGCAGGCGGCGCTCGAGGTGGCGCTCCAGTACGCCGGCGAGCGCGAGCAGTTCGGGCAGCGCATCGGGAAGTTCCAGGCCATCAAGTTCAAGCTGGCGCGCATGGCCATGGAGGTCGAGACCGCGCGCACCATGGTGTGGCGCGCCGCCTGGCTCTTCGACGAGGGCGTGCCCTGCATGAAGGAGGCGGCGATCGCCAAGCTCTTCGCGTCCGAGGCGGCGCAGCACGTCACGTGGGAGGCGCTCCAGATCCACGGCGGCTACGGCTACATCACCGAGTTCCCGGTCGAGCGCTTCTTCCGCGATGCGCGGCTCATGACGATCACCGAGGGCACGAGCGAGATCCAGCTGACGCTGATCGCGCGGGAGCTCGGCATCTGAGCGCCCGCCCGACGATCCTCCTCTTCGACATCGACGGCACGCTCTTGCACGCGGGAGGCGCCGGCCGGCGCGCGATCGCGCGCGTGTTCGGCGACCGCTTCCGGCGCGGCGAGACGTTCGACGACGTGCGCTTCCACGGCATGACCGATCGCGCGATCATCCGCGGCGGGCTCGAGCGGGCCGGCCTGCCCGCCGATGAGGCCACCATCGACGGGCTCTGCGCCGCCTACCTCGTGGCGCTCGCGGCCGAGATGCCGCACTCGCAGGGCTTTCGCGTGCTGCCCGGCGTGCGCGAGCTCCTGTTGGCGCTCGACGCGCGCGACGGCGTCGCGGTCGGGCTCGGCACCGGAAACCTGCGCGAAGGTGCGCGCATCAAGCTCGGGCATGCGGGCATCGACCGCCACTTCGCCTTCGGCGGCTACGGCTGCGACCACGAGGATCGCGCGACGATCATTCGTCTCGCCGCCGAGCGTGGCGCCGCGCACCTGGGCGCACGCCCCGGCGAATGCCGTGTGGTCGTCATCGGCGACACGCTGCGCGACGTCGCTGCGGCGCGGGCGATCGGCGCCGAGGCACTCACGGTCGAAACCGGAGGTGCCGCCGGCGCGGAGCTGCTCGCGGGTGGTGCCACCTGGGCCTTCGCGGACCTGACCGACGCCGCGGTTCTGCCCGCGCTCGTGGGCAGGTGAGAAAGATCCTGGCCAGGGTGCCCCCAATGCGCGTATACCCATGCGTCATGCGTCGCGCGATCGCCGGGGCCTTGTTGGGCCTGCTCGTCGTGACGGACGTCGTCGCGTCCGGGACGCTGCGGCCGCGCATCGTGAATGGTGTGCCCACCCAGGCGCGACCGACCACCGGCGTCCTCCTCCAGGCGTACCCCAACACCTTCCACGCCGGCTTCTGCTCCGCGACGCTCGTCGGCTGTCAGCACGTGGTGACGGCGGCGCACTGTGTCTGCGCCGGCGACGACTTCGCGTCGTGCGGCACGCCGTCCACCGCGAGCCTGCGCGTGTATCTGCAGCACGCCGGAATCCTCGCCGTGAGCGCCGCCGACGTGAATCCCGCCTATGCATTCTCGGTCGCCGGCGACGTGGCGGTGCTGACGCTCACGCAACCCGTCACCGGGATCCGGCCGACGCCGATCAACACGACCGCCAATCCGAGCGCAGGCACGACGGCGACGATCGCCGGATACGGCATCACCGACGGTGCGAACGACGACTTCGGGCTCCTGCGTCAGGGCGCGGTCACGCTCGCCGCGTGCTCCGGCGTGCCGGAGCCGGCGCACGTCTGCTGGACGTACGATCATCCGATCGGGTCGCCCGGCACCGACTCGGACACGTGCTCGGGCGATTCGGGCGGCCCCCTCTTCGTCGACTTCGGCGGCGGCGAGGTTCTCGCCGGCGTGACGTCCGGTGGATCGTCGGCCGACTGCCGCCCGACCGATCTCTCGTTCGACTCGAACGTCTTCCAGAACGCGGCCTTCATCCAGTCGATCGCGGGCGGGGACCTGGGCCCCGCCTCGTGCGGCACGATCTCGCAGGTGGGCGATCCGGCGACGAGCGTCACGACGCTGCAGTTCGGGAGCCTCGGCACCGACGCGCAGCGCTGTCGGACGGAGGTTCGCAAGCGGTACGAGAGCTACACGAAGACGCGCCTCAAGCTGATGCGCCGCTGTGTCGACCGCGTGCAGCGCGGCAGCGCGACGCCGTGCCCCGACGCGTCCACCGCCGCGGCGATCGCACGCGCCGCGACCAGGGTCGATCCCCTGCGCTTGGGCCTGCGATGTCCGGCGAGCGTCGTGCCCGCGATCGGCGCGGCGGGACCCTGCACGGGTGCCGCGAACGCCGACGACCTTTCGGCGTGCATCCTCGCGGCCGGCGACGCCGCCGCCGACGCCATGGTCGACGCCGAATACGCCGATCCCACCGCTGCGCCCGGCAACGCGGGACTCTTCGCGTGTCAGCTCGTGATCGGCAAAGCGGCGAGCAAGTACGGTCTCGCCGTCCTCAAGCTGGGCACGAAGTGCCAGGGCTACCTCGACGCCGGGAAGGTCGGCGCCTGTCCGGACACGACGTCGCAGGCGAAGGAGGCCGAGCTCGCGGCCAAGGTGCTGCCGGCGATCCAGGGCAGCTGCAGCGACGCCCAGGTGCAGCTCCTCGACGCGGCGGGAACGTTCGGCGGCGGATGCGCCGGCAGTGCGACCACGGCGGCGATCGCCGCGTGCGAGATCGCGGCGCACGCGCTCGAGGTCGATACGCTGGTCGGAGCGCTCTCCGAGGTCGGGACGCAGCGGGAGGTCTCGCTCACCGTCCCTCCGGGCGCCGCGACGCTGCGCTTCACCCTCAACGGCATCGACGCCGGTCTCAACGACGTCGACCTCTACGTCCGGCAGGGCGCGCCGCCGACGACGAGCGCGTTCGACGCGCGCAGCATCAACGTGGGCGTGTACGACGGCATCGAGATCCCGTCGCCGGCGAGCGGCACGTGGTACGTGCTGGTCGATCCCTACGCGGGCGGCAACGTGCCGTTCCAGATGACCGCGACGGTCTTCCAGTAGGACGAGCGACAGGACCCCCGTCGCCTCACACTCGCGTCCCCCCTCGAGCCACGACGTAGTCTTGGCTCGAAATCTCATCGAGCCGGGGCGAGGCGCGCACGGCGACGGTAGACGTCCGGCGCAATGCCGGTCCAGCGACGGAAGGCCTTGTGGAACGCGCTCGGGTCCGCGTATCCGAGCATGAACGCCATCTCGCTCACCGTCTTGTCGGAGACGGTGAGGTAGCGCTCGGCGAGATCGCGGCGCACGCTCTCGAGCAGGCGCCGGTGGCTGGTGCCTTCGGCCTGAAGGCGGCGGCGCAACGTCTTGGGATGGAGTCCGAGGTGCGCCGCGACGCGATCGGCGCTGGAATTGCCCGATTCGATCTCGCTCGTGAGGAGATCCTGCACGGCCCGCGTGAAGCGCCGTGGCTCGGGCAGCCGCGCCAGGAGCTGCTCGGCCTGACGCTCGAGGAGCGTGCACAGGCGCGGATCGTGGCTGCCGATCGGGAGGTGCAGCACCGCCTCGTCCAGCACGAGGCCGTCGTGCGGCCGGCGGAAGCGTACGGGCGCGCCGAAGAGCTGCGTGTGCAGGGTCGTGTCGTCGGGCTCGGCGTGCGTGAAGCGGACCTCGAGCGGGACGACGTTGCGACCGCTCAGGTGCCGGCCGATGATCGCGATGACGGCCAGGACGAACTCGGTGATCTCGGGTAGCGCCAGCTCGGGATACGGGTTGCGATAGAGAAGGAGCGCGCGCTTGCCCTCGACGTGCAGGCTGAGCTCGGTGGCGTCCGAGATGAGACGCAGGTAGCGCCCGGCGCGCAGGAGGGCGTCGCCGAGCGTGCCGCTGCTGCGCACGACGTAGCCGAGCATCTCCCAGGTTTCCGGAAGCACCTGCGCGGCGAAGCGAAGGCCGAAGCCTTGCTCGCCCGTCACCGCGTGCATCGCGGCGAACAGACGAACGACGAGCGCGAACGGGACGCGTTCGGGCAGACGCTTCAGCGCCGCCTCGTCGAGGTCGCAGCGGCGGAGCACGGCGACGCCATCCACCCCGAGCAAGCCGAGCCCGAAGGCGATCTGCTGCACGATGAGGCGCGCGACCGTGGGCCCCGGCGGCGGCGCGATCACGGGTTCGGAGCGGACAGCGCGAACCCTCGATGTGTCCCGAGCGGACATCCCAGTTGTCCGAAAATAACAAATCTTTGAGCCGGCCTGCTATAGGGATCGAGGGGATGGGGGCGTAGGGACACCCGCCGGGAGGGACCCCTACGATGCATGTGACCCGTCTCGGCCTGCTCCTCGCATCCCTGCTCGCCCTGGCCCCGCGTCCGTCGGCGGCATCGTCGTCGTGCTCCTCGAGCGCAGACCTCGCCGCGCTGGCCGAGGTGAAGTCCCTCGTCACCCAGCAGTGCGACTGCGCGAGCGCGATGACCCCGCACACGTACTTGCGCTGTGCGATGGCCGTCGCCGGGGTGGCGGTGGCCCAGGGCCGGCTCTCTTCCGGATGCCTCTCCACGCTGCGCAAGTGCGCCTCCCAGTCGACCTGCGGGCGGCCCGGCGCGGTCGCGTGCTGCCGCACCACCCTCAGCGGACGCAAGAAGTGCTCGATCAAGCGCGACGCGATCCTGTGCCGCGCGCCCAAGGGCGGCACCGCCTGCGTGAGCGAGGTGGCGAGCTGCTGCGAGGCCTGCGATCCGAACGGCGGCTGCTCGGGGACGACGACGTCGACCACCTCCACGACGTCGACGACGACCAGCACGAGCCCGGCGACCCTGCCGCCGCCGACGACCACGACCACCACGAGCGCCACACCCACCACCGCGCCGGGTCCCGTGTGCGGCAACGGCGTGCGCGAGGCGGGCGAGGTCTGCGATTGCGGATTCGACGGCTGCGACGCCGGCGACGACTTCGGCGGCGTCACCTGCCCCGGCTCGTCCGCGGCGGGCGCCTTCCTCGAGTGCGTGAACGACTGCACGGCCATCGACGCGAGCGCCTGTCCGACCGGCGGCAGCACGAGCACGACGGCACGGCCGCCGAGCACCACCACGTCGACGTCGTCGACGACCACCACCTCGAGCAGCACCAGCACGACGTCGTCGACGCTGCCGCCGGTGCAGTGCACCGATCCCATCCTCCACCTGCCGCCGCTCCTGAACGTGCCGCTGCAGACGATCGGCGGCTCGAGCACGTGCGGCGGGCCCGGGTTCGTACCGCCGGCGTCGTCGCCGTTCGTCGGCACGGTGTCGGACGGCTCGAACCACACGCTCGCGCAGCTCGGCACGAACTGCCTGTACGCGGGCTCGGGCGCGGCGCCCGTCGGCGGGCTGCCGATCCCGTCGGGCAACGAGACCGTCGTCAGCATCGTCGGGCTGCGCGGCACGCGCGCGATCTTCGGCCCGAGCGACGGCGACGGACCCGCGAGCTGCACGCGCGGCGCCGGACCCGGCCGCCACTGCATCGACGGTCGGCCGGGACGTGACGGCCACGGCCTCTGCACGACCGACGCCGACTGCAGCGGCGTTCCCGGCAGCTGCGCGCTCGACGCCAACTGCTTCTTCGCGCCACCGCTCGGGATCGCGAACGTGCTGCCCGGCGTGAGCGCCTGCGCAGTGTCGACCGCGCTCGACGATTTCTGCGGCGACATCGACATCCTCGGGTTCGCCACCAACGTCCGCGGCGCGCTCTCGAACCGCATCTACCTCGCCACGTGTCCCACCTGCGTCTCCGGGCGGTGCAACGGCGGGCCACGCGACGGACAGCGCTGCTCGGCGAGCAGCGCCGGCACCAGCGTCGACTGTCCGCCCGACGGCGCCGCGTTCCTGGGGGCGTTCGCATCGAACATCTCGCTCTCCTCGGAGCCGACGACGCTCACCGGCACCAACGGCGCGTTCTGTCCCGGGCAGAGCGTGGCGGGGGCCTTCGGTCTCCCGGCCGCGCGCCGCATCCGGACCGACGGCACTCGTCCGAATCTCTTGACCCTCCAGGCGACCATCGCCGGCCCGTTCTGCGTGACGGCGACCGGTAACCCGGTGGTGGACCTGACGCTCGGCCTTCCCGCGCCGGCGGCCGTGGGCGCGAGGGCCCGCATCAACCTCCTCGACGTGCTCCGGCTGTTCGGCCGCTGACCGCGACGCGGGCGTCCGCTCCCCCATCGGGCGGGCGCCCGCGGCCGGTTGCGTGGAACGGGGCGTCCGCATACGCCCATGATCCATGCGCCGGGATCTCTTCAGCGAGGAACACGAGCTCTTCCGCCAGCAGGTGCGCCGCTTCGTCGAAAAGGAGGTGGCGCCCAAGGTCGAGGGCTGGAACCAGCGCGGCACGAGCGACCGCGAGACGTGGAAGCGCGCCGGAGCCGAGGGATTCCTCGGCGTGTGCGCGCCGACCGAGTACGGCGGCGCGGGCGCCGACTTCCTGTACGCCGCGATCGTGAACGAGGAGATGGCGCGCGTGCGGGCGCACGGCATGATGCTCTCGCTCCACTCCGACATCGTGATGCCGTACATCACGGAGTACGGCAGCCCGGAGCAGAAGAAGACGTACCTCCCCGGCACGATCAGCGGCGACATCCTGCTCGGCATCGCGATGACCGAGCCCGGCACGGGATCGGACCTCGCCAACGTCCAGACGACGGCGCGGCGCGACGGCGATCATTACGTATTGAACGGCGCCAAGACGTTCATCTCGAACGGGCAGATCGGCGACCTCTTCGTCGTCGTCGCGAAGACGAACCCGCAGGCGAAGCCCGCACATGCGGGCGTGAGCCTGCTCCTCGTCGAGGCGAGCTCGCCCGGCTTCGTGCGCGGCAAGAAGCTCGACAAGCTCGGCCTCCGCGGCCAGGACACGAGCGAGCTCTTCTTCGAGGATTGCCGCGTGCCCGCGGCGAACCTCCTCGGCAAGGAGGGGCAGGGTTTCAAGATGCTGATGCAGAAGCTCCAGCAGGAGCGGCTGGTCATCGGCATCACCTCGATCGCGTCGTGCCGACGCGCGCTCGAGGATACGATGACGTACGTGAAGGAGCGCAAGGCCTTCGGGAAACCGATTGCCGCGTTCCAGAACACGCAGTTCACGCTCGCCGAGCTGTGGACGGAGGTCGAAGTCGGCCAGGCCTTCGTCGACAAGCTGCTCGCCGCCCACGTGCGGGGCGAGGACATCGTGATGGAGGTGAGCGGGGCCAAATGGTGGACGACCGACCTCCAGAAGCGCCTGGTGGGCGCCTGCGTCCAGCTCCACGGAGGCTACGGCTTCATGATGGAGACGCCCATCGCGACCGACTACGCCGACGCCGCCGTGCAGTCGATCTATGCGGGAACAAACGAGATCATGAAGGTCATCATCGCCCGGCGGCTCGGGTTGGGATCGTAGGGGTTCGGGGCTATACTCGGCCCATGCGGATGGCGCACGTGGTGGCGGTGGTGCTGGCCCTCGGAATGGCCGGCTGTGCGATGGATCAGGAGAAGATCGCCAAGGACGAGGAGATCACCGCCGCACGCTTGAGCGGCAAGTACAGCCAGGACGATCCGATCCTGCAGATGCTCTCGCCCGAGGAGCGCCAGGCGCTGCGCCAGGCCGGCATGATGCAGGAGGAGCTCCCGGAGGGCGACCTGACGGAAGTCGACGGCGCCGCGCCGAAGAGCGACGAAGACCAGCCGACGTTCGCGCAGAAGGCCCAGGGCACGATCGTATCGGTGCTCCAGGTCGGCGTGACGCTCGGCATGATGGCCGCCCCGTTCCTGCTGTTCTGAGCCGCATGCCGCTCGCACGCGTCGCCCTCATCGCCGCCGCCGTGCTCGGCATCCTCTGGACCTGCCTCGACGCCGGAATCGGCGGCACGGCGCCGGCGCCACCCGCTACGTCGGCGGCGCTGCTCGTGCTCGCGATGGTGTTCGGCATCGGCACGTGGGTCATGCGGGTCGGCGGGCGACCGGAACGCGCTCCGCTGCTGGCCGGTCTCTCGATCGGCACGGCCGTGTACGCCGTGCTACGCCTGACGCTTCCGGGTTGAGCCCCGCGCGAGTCGCTGTCGATCCGGCGCCCCTTCGTTCGACCTACTGGTAGAGAGGAGGCGACATGATCAACTGCTACGCGTTCGGCGCCGTGCCCCCGTTTGCGCAGGGGCTCGTCCGCGACCTGCGGGTGCGCTGGGCGCTCGAGGAGGCGGGGCTACCCTATCGCGTCACCCTGGTGGGCGTTGGCAAAGGTGCGATCTCGCTGGACGACTATCGCGCGATCCAGCCCTTCGGCCAGGTTCCGGCGATCGAGGACGGGGACGTCCGGTTGTTCGAGTCGGGCGCGATCGTCCTCCACGTCGCGGAGAAGAGTCACGCGCTCCTGCCCGCCGATCCGGCGGCGCGGGCGCGCGTCGTCCAGTGGATGTTCGCCGCGCTCAACACGATCGAGATGCCGATCCAGGAGCTCGCCGCGATCGATCTATTCTATTCCGAGGAGCGGTGGGCCAAGGAGCACCGCCCGGCCGTCGCCGCCGCCGTACGGCGCCGCCTCGGTGAGCTGGCCGCGTGTCTCGACGGCCGTGCCCATCTGGTCGGGTCGTTCTCGGCGGCCGACATCCTCATGACGACGGTCCTGCGGATTCTGCGTCACACCGACCTCGTCGCGGAGCAACCGGCGCTTCTCGCCTACAAGGAGCGGTGCGAGGCGCGCCCGGCGTTCGCGAAGGCCCTGGCCGGGCAGATGGCGCCCTTCGAGGCGGCGATGGCGCAGGCGCGCGCCTAGGGCGCGGTCAAGCGCGCACGATCTCCAGCACCGACGCCTCGCCCGGCACGCCGATGCGGATCGGGAATCCGTAGAAGCCCGTTCCACGGTGGACGTACAGGCGGTTCGTCCCGTGGGCGAAGAGCCCGTGGTCCGGCCACCGCGTTCCCGACAGCACCGTCCAGTCGAAGCCGAGGCTCACGAGCCCCACCTGGCCACCGTGCGTGTGGCCGGACAGCACGAGATCGGCCTCGCCGTTCGGCACGTGCACGAAGCCGAGTGGATCGTGCAGCATGAGCAGGCGAAGGTGTCCGTTGCGGCGCGGAAAGCGCGCGCACAGCTGGGCCAGGTGCTCGGCGTGTCCGCGCGGCACCCAGTCGGCCCCGAGGATCTGCACGGGCCCGACGGCCGTCTCGGCCGTTACCTCGTCGTCGACGAGCAGGCGGATGCCGTGCGCCGCGAGCGCGTGTCGCACGACCTGCGGCGCCTCGTGATCGTGGTTGCCGAAGACCGCGTAGCAGCGGTCGGCGATCGGGGCGAGCGGCGAGAGGGCGCGCACGAGCGCGCCCGACGTCCCGGCGCTCTCCATGGTGAGGAAGTCGCCCGTGAGCAGGACGAGGTCCGGGTCGCGGGCGATCAGGCGGGCGATCCGCCGCTCGAGCCGGTGCACGGGCTGCCAGGGTCCGATGTGCGGGTCGGCGATCTGCACGACGCGCAGCGGCCGAGACGGCGACGGAGCGGGCGCGCGCGGCCGGCGGCGCTCGACGGGAAGGCGGGTGAACGTCGCGTGCTCGACGTCGTCGAGCGGGATGTGCACGATCTCCTCGACGGCGCGGATCGAGGTGGCGACCGAAGCGAGACCGACGGCGAACGGCACGAGGTCGAGCCACCGCAGGGCCGCCAGCGCGCCGTTCCAGCCGGCGAGGAGGCACAGCGCGCAGACCGGCAGCAGGGCCAGGAGCCACAGGCCCGAGAGCGCGCCGGTCGCGATGAAGACCATGCCGGGCAGGCTGATGGCGTAGCGGAAGAGCCGCGACCGCAGCCGGGCGCGCACGAGCCCGCACAGGTGCGTGCAGGCGGCCGCCATCGCGTAGGCGAAGCCGGCGTGCAGCCAGGGCGCCATGGCCGGTGGCAGGAGCGCCACCAGACGCGCGTGCATCACGAGCGCGCCGGGAAGCG
This sequence comes from Candidatus Eisenbacteria bacterium, assembly GCA_035577985.1. Classification (NCBI taxonomy): domain Bacteria; phylum Candidatus Eiseniibacteriota; species Candidatus Eiseniibacteriota bacterium. Next base: position 14,899 of record DATJZY010000022.1, on the reverse strand, counting down.
CGATGGCGAGGATCACGAGCCCGAAGATCGCGTAGCCGCGGCCGCGCACGCGCCAGGCGTAGAGCGGAACACCGACCAGCGTGCCGAGCGCGAGAGCGGGAAAGGCGACGTCCAGGAGGGCGGTCAACGTCGCGCGAGTCTACCAGTCGCCACGAATCACGCTACACCGGTTGCTGCGCGGCCCAGCGTCGGATCGCGGCGTGATAGCCCCGCGGCAGGGGAATGCCGTCGAGCGCGTCCGGCGCGAAGAAGCCGACCCGCTTGCCCTCGGGGCTGACGACGCTCGACGGCCACGACGCGACCGTGCAGCCGTAGGTCATGACCAGCACCTCGACGTCGGCGGCGATGGGATACACCCACGCGTCCAGGAGCGGACCCACGCTGGCGGTGAGCCCGAGCTCCTCGGCGATCTCCCGCACGACGCAGTCCTCGGGCGTCTCGCCGCGCTCGAGCTTCCCGCCCGGGAGCTCCCACTCGCGGCGCGGATTGCTCACCAGGAGCACCTGCCCGGCGCACAGGATCACCCCCTTCACCGAGACCGGGAACCGGACGCTGGCCCCGTCACCTCCTGCGTCGCCCGCCATTGCAGGGCGCCTACCACGCCCGCCGCGCTTGCCGCGAGCCGCGTCGGGCTGGCGCGCCGGACGCGTGCGTGCCAGGAAGGCGCTCGTGAGACGGGCAGTCGTGCTCGTGACGCTGGTGGGGCTCGCGATCGGGTGCGGCAACGATCCGTATCCCGACGCCGACGCGACCAAGAAGATCGTCTACTCCGCGTTCTCCGAGCCGCCGAAGACGCTCGATCCTCAGGTGGCGTACTCGACGACCGACCACGTCGTGACCGGCGCGGTGTACGACAAGCTCCTCGAGTACGCATTCCTCGACCGGCCCTACCGGCTGATTCCCGGCCTCGCCCGCGAGGTGCCGGAGCCGCGGCCGCTTCCCGGCGGGCGGGTCGCGTATCGCTTCCGGCTGCGTGAAGACCTCCTCTACGAGGACGATCCCTGCTTCGCGCTCGGCGCTCCCGGGCGGACGACGCGGCAGGTCGTCGCGGGCGACGTCGCGTACGCGCTCATGCGCATTGCCGACCCGGCCGTCGACAGCCCGGTCGGGAGCTCGTTTGCGCGCGTCGTGGGCTTCCGCGAGTTCACCGAGAAGCTGGCGGCGCTCCGCAAGGATCCCGCCGTCGCGGCCAAGCCGGCGGCCGAGCAGTACGTGGTCGCCGGCGGCATCGAGGGCGTGCGCGTGCTCGATCCGACGACCCTCGAGATCGTGCTGACCGAGCCGTACCCGCAGATCCTGTTCTGGTTCGCGATGGAGTTCACGACGCCGGTCGCGTGGGAGGCCGTCGCCTACTACGACGGCGAGGACGGCCGCGACCTCTTCAGCGAGCATCCGGTGGGCACGGGTCCCTTCCGGCTCGCCGTGTACGACAAGCGAAGCCGCATCGTGCTCGAGCGGAGCCCGTCGTGGTACGGCATCCGCCACCCGGAGTGGCACGCGCCCGCCGCCACCTACCCGACGACCGGCGAGCCGGGCGACGCCGCGAAGGGGCTGCTCGACCCCGCCTACGTGGGACGGCCGCTTCCCTTCATCCAGCGCCTCGAGCTCCGGCTCGACAGGGAGGACATCCCGGCGTTCACGAAGTTCCTGCAGGGCTACTACGACGCCTCGGGCATCATCGAGGAGAGCTTCGACCGCGTCGTGAAGGCCGGTGGTCTCTCCCCGGAGATGGCGGCGTTCGACATGCGCCTCTCGCGCACGGTCGTGCCCTCCGTCTTCTATCTCGGCTTCAACATGGACGACGCCCAGGTCGGCAAGCCGGCGGGCGAGCGCGGCCGCAAGCTGCGGCAGGCCATGAGCCTCGTCGTCGACTCGCGCGAGTTCTCGCGCATCTTCCAGAACGGGCGCGGCATTCCCGCCGAGTCGCCCCTGCCGCCGGGCATCTTCGGCTACGATCCCGACTACGTGAACCCGTTCCGCCAGGTCGACGTCGAGCGCGCGAAGCGCCTGCTCGCCGAGGCCGGCTATCCGGACGGCGTGGATCCCGCGACCGGGAAGCCCCTGCACCTCACGTTCGACACGCAGGACACGAGCGCGCGCGGACGGCTGCGCTATCAGTTCTTCTGCGACGAGTGGCGGAAGCTCGGCATCGACGTCGAGATCGCCGCCACCACCTACAACCAGTTCCAGGACAAGGTCCGGCGCGGCGCGTACCAGGTGTTCATGTGGGGCTGGGTCGCCGACTACCCCGATCCGGAGAATTTCCTCTTCCTGCTCTGGAGCAAGATGGCGCGCAGCCAGGGTGGCCCGAACACCGCGAACTTCAGCGACCCCGAGTACGATCGGCTCTTCCTCGAGATGCGCGACCTGCCCGACGACGAGCGGCGGCTCGCGCTCATCCGCGAGATGCGCGGCATCCTGCAGCGCGAGGGGCCGTGGATCGAGCTCTTCCACCAGGAGCAGTACGCGCTGATCCATGGCTGGATGCACAACTTGAAGCCGCTCGGCATGTCGTTCTCGACGCTCAAGTACGAGGACGTCGATCCGCGCGTGCGTCGCGACAAGCAGCTCGCCTGGAACCAGCCGATCCTGTGGCCCGCGTACGCCGGGCTCGTGCTCGTCGGCATCGTGCTCGCGCCGGGCGTCGTGTCCTTCTGGCGACGCCGGCGATGATGGCGCGGCCCGCGGCTCGCGCGAAGAGCGCCGGCATCGCCGCCGCGCTCGCCGTCTTCGGGCTCGCGTTCTGGGAGCTGCGGATGGTGCGCCCGGTGCCGCTGCCGCAGGCCGTGAGCAAATGGGCCGGGGACCTCTACACCATCTACTATCCGGGCTTCGCATTCGCCTACCGCGGCGGCGACTTCCTGCCGAGCTGGAACCCGCTCCAGATGGCCGGGGCCCCGTTCCTCGCCGGCTACAACGGCGGCTTCCTGTATCCGCCCAACTGGCTCGCAGCGATCGTTCCCGTGCATCTCGCGCTCGGATGGGTGTGCGCACTGCACGTGGCGGCGGCCGGCGTCGCGACCTTCGCCCTCGGCCGCTTCGCCGGCCTCACCCGGCCGGCGGCCGTCGTGGCGGCGCTCACGTTCATGCTGAGCGAGCGCTTCCTCGGCGAGGGCTACCGGCCGTCGTACCTCGCCTCGATCGCCTGGGTGCCGATCGTGTGTCTCTGCGCCGCGCGGCTCGTCGTGGCGCCGACGCCGTGGCGCGGGGCGTTGCTCGGCGTCGCGCTCGCGCTCCAGTTTCTCACCGGCATCGCCCAGCACGTGTGCTACGAGGCATATCTCCTCGTGCTCGCCGGCGCCGTCGTGTGGACGCGCATCGGCGGGTGGAACGGCGGCTACGTCCGCCGGCTCGTGGCCGCGGGCGGCGTCGGCGCCGCGGTTGCGCTCGGTCTCTCGGCGGTGCAGCTCTTCCCGACGCTCGAGGTCGTCGCCGCGGCGGTGCGCGGGCCCGCGGGCCTCACGCTGGCGCAGACGTATCCGATCAAGACGGGCGAGCCGGAGCTGCGGCAGCTCGTCTACGTCTTCGGTCCGGTGCTGGGGTTCGTCGCCCTCGCCCTGATCGAGCGCGCGCGCCGGGCGTGGGTCGACGCGGCGGTCGTGGTCCTCGTCGTGGCGATGCTGATCGGGATCGGCTCGCCGCTCTACACGCGCATCTTCTACCACCTGCCGGGCGTCGCGCTCTTTCGCATGCCGATGCAGATGGAAATGGTGGGCACGCTGCCGCTGGCGCTGCTCGCCGGGCTCGGCGTCGACATGGCGCTGCGCGTGCGCACGGTGTGGCCCGCGGGCGTGCGGGCGGGGGTCGGCGTCGTCCTCGGCATCGTCGGTGCGCTGTCGGTCACCCCGTTTCTCATGGGGACCTGGGCGGCCGTGCTGATCCTCGTCGTGACGACCGCGCTGCTCGTCCATCCGAGCCGGCGCACGGCGTGGCTCGTCGTCGCGGCGCTCGCGTGCGAGCGCCTGGTCGCGATCGAGAGCCGCGTCATGATCACGCAGAACAACACCGCAGCGTTCTTCGACCCGCCGGCGTTCGTCCGCTTCCTCTCCGAGCACGCCGGTCACGATCGCGTCCTCGTCGTCAAGAACTGGCGGCGGCGCTTCCCGTTCATGGAGAAGCTCGGCACGCTCTGGGGTGTGCACGTGGCGCAGGACTACGAGCCGCTCGTCGCGGCGGCCTACCACGGGTTCCTGCGACCCCTGGAATCGTCGAACGTCGACAAGCCGCTCTTCGCGGGCCGCTACCAGCCGCGCCCGAGCGATCCCGGCTGGCGGGTCCTCGACCTGTTGGCGGTGCGCTGGGTCGTCGTCGCTGCGGGACGCTCCTGGACGCCGTCCGGCGACCGCTTCCGGGTCGCCTACCGGGACCGCGACGCGACCGTGTACGAGAATACGATGAGCGCGCCGCGCGCCTACCTCACGGAGCGCTGGCGCGTCATGCCGAACCCGGACTTCGCGCTCGCCATGCTCCACGGCGGCGGCATCGACCCTCGCGCGCAGCCGTCCATCGATCGGCCCGATCCCGTGCGGCTCGATCCGCAGGCGCCGGGCGAGGCGGCCGTGCACATCGTCGGCGAGACGAACGACACGGTTCGCCTGCGCGCAGTCGCTCCGCGCGGTGGCCTCGTCGTGCTGGCCGACGTCTTCTGGCCGGGATGGCACGTGACCGTCGACGGCGCCGAGCGCAGCGTGCTGCGGGTCGACTACCTGTTCCGCGGCGTCACGGTCGAGCCGGGCGAGCACGACGTCGTGTTCCGGTACGTGCCGCTCCGTCTCTACGTCGGCGCGGCGACGACGGGGGCGACCGTGCTCGCGCTCGCGGCGGCCGCTCTCGCCGTCGCGCTTGACAGGCGCCGGCAGGACCCTAGGCTCGGCGCCGCATGATCCTCGCCTACGTCGTCCGGCGCGCCGCCTACGGGGTCGTCACGGTGCTGGGCGTGCTCTTCTTCCTGTTCGTCCTCTTCTTCCTGGTGACGAAGCCCGAGGACATCGCGCGCAAGGCCGTCGGCGAGAAGGCCCCGCCCGAGGCGATCGCGCAGTGGATCGCGAACCACGGCTACGACAAGCCGCGCTTCTGGAACCCCGAGCACCCCGCCGACACCCTCATCGTCGAGCACTTCCGGCGCGCGCTCACGTTCGAGTTCGGGCGCAGCGACGCCGACGACGTCCCGATCGCGCGCCGCCTGCGCGAGGGCGTGGGCCCGAGCCTCGCGCTCACGGGCCCGCTCTTCCTGCTCGAGATTCCGGTGACGATCGTGCTCGCGCTGCTGGTGGCGCTCTTCCGTGGCACCTACATCGACCGCATGGGGATCGTCGCCTGCGTGCTCGCGATGAGCGTCTCGATCCTCCTCTACATCATCGGCGGCCAATACGTCCTCGGGAAGGTCCTCAAGTGGTTCCCGATCTCGGGCTTCGATCCGCGGCCGTCGGTCATCGTGCGGTTCCTCGCGCTACCGATCCTGGTCGGGCTCATGGCGGCGGTGGGCGAAGGTGTGCGCTTCTACCGGACGGTATTCGTCGAGGAAACCGACCGTGACCACGTGCGGACCGCGCGTGCCAAGGGGTGCACCGACCGCGAGGTGATGACGCGGCACGTGCTGCGCAACGCGCTGATTCCGATCCTCACGCAGGTGGTGGTCGCGATCCCGTTCCTGTTCACGGGCTCGCTGTTGCTGGAATCGTTCTTCGGGATCCCGGGGCTTGGCTCGATGACCGTCGAAGCCATCCACGGCAACGACTTCGCGACCCTGCGCACGATGGTCTACATCGGCGCCCTGCTGTTCGTCGCCGGGCAGATCGTGACCGACGTGAGCTACGTGCTCGTTGACCCTCGGGTGCGTCTCGAGTGATCGAACCGTACGTCGTCTCGAACTGCGTGGTGGCGGTTCTCGCGCTCGGTGTCGCGGGCGTCGCACTGGCGGCGCGACGGAGCGGGCCGTGGCGCGAGGCGGCGGGCGAGCTGTGGCGGCGGCGGCCGATCGCCGTGCTCGTGGTCGCGCTCTACGTCGGCGTCGCGCTCGCCGACTCGATTGCGTGGGTAGGGGGCGCCGACCCGGTCCGCCCGCGCTCGCTCGTCGACCGCCTCTTCCCGATCGACTTCCAGGAGCGCAGCTACTCGGCGCCGCTCGCCGACGTGCTCTTCTACGAGCCGCAGGTGTCGCTCACGTACCCGGGACGCCACCTCCTCGGCACCGACATCCTGGGGCGCGACGTGCTCCACATGACGCTCAAGGGGGCGCGCGTGGCGCTCCTCATCGGCGGGCTCACGACGCTCATCGTGATCCCGGTGGCGCTCCTGTTCGGCGTCTCGGCGGGCTACTTCGGCGGCGTCGTGGACGACGCCGTCTTCTTCGTCATGTCGACGCTCGCGTCGATCCCCGGCATCCTCCTCCTCTCGGCGCTCATCATCGTGCTCGGGCTCGGCACCTGGCAGGTGTGCGTCGCGCTCGGCGTGACCGGCTGGGTCGGATTCTGCCGTGTCGCGCGCGGCGAGACGCTGAAGGTGCGCGAGCTCGACTACGTGCAGGCCGCGCGTGCGCTCGGGGGCGGTCCGGCGGGCATCATCGTGCGGCACGTGCTGCCGAACCTGATGCACCTCGTCGTCATCACCTTCGTGCTCACGTTCTCGGGCCTCGTCCTCTCGGAGGCCGTGCTGTCGTGGCTCGGCATCGGGATCGCGGGAAGCTGGGGGCAGATGATCGATCAGGCGCGCGACGAGCTGTCACGCGATCCGATCGTGGTCTGGAACCTGGCGGCGGCGTCGGTCGCGCTCTTCGGCCTGATCCTCGCCGTCAACGTCGTGGGCGACGCCGTGCGCGACGTGCTCGATCCGCGCACGCGGCATGGCTGAGCCTCTAGTGGCGGCGCAGGACGTCGCGCTGCTCGTGGTCCATCGTGACCGCGTAGCCGAGGGCGAGCGCCCCGGCGAGCGACAGGGCCACGAGACCCGTCGCCGTGAGGAGCAGTCCGAGAGCGATCTTCCACACGAGTAGCATCGGCCATCACCTCCACCCCCTTTGACGCCGCCCGGGTCGTCGTAGTGTCGCTACCTCTCCTTCCCGGAGAGGTAGTCCCCGAGGATGCCGCGGCTGTGCTCGTCGTCGTGGCAGTAGACGCAGAGGTTCTCCCAGTTCGAGCCGTCGGGTGGGTTGTTCTGGTGGTTGCCGTCCTTGTGGTGGACGGTGAGCAGGTGCAGCGTCTTGGCGTCGAACTCGCGCGCGCACTTGGCGCAGATCCACCCGTGCAGCTCGAGCGATCGGGCGCGGTAGTCCCGCCGGCGCTTGCCGGCATCGGCCTGCGCCTCCTCGATGATCCGGTCGACCTCGGCTGCCGTCTTCCGGCGACCCCTCGGGCGAAAGCTCCGCGTGCCCACGGGCGGCAGGGTAGCCCCGGACCCCGCGACGGCAACCCCGGGGGCCCCGGCGAAAAAGGGTTGCAATTGGTTGGACCATTGGATAACCGATCGAGTGATGGCCGTGGTCGCCTTTCGTGCTCCCGCCCGCCGCCGCCTGCACGAGGCCGTCGCCGAGCAGCTGCGCGATGCGATCCTCGACGGCCGCTTCCCGGCCGGCCAGAAGCTGCCGCCCGAGCGCGAGCTCGCGGTCGAGTTCCGCGTGAATCGCACCTCCATCCGCGAGGCCATCAAGGTGCTCGAAGGGCTCGGGCTCGTGAGCGTGCGCCAGGGCGACGGTGCGACCGTGCGGCCGCTCGTCGACGCGACGCTCGACACGCTGGCGCCCATGATCTTCCACGGCGGACGCGTGAACCTGGAGCTCGTCGCCGAGCTGGCCGAGGTCATGCGGCCGCTCCTGCTCGAGATGGGTCGTCTGGCGATCGAGCGTGCGCAGCCCCAGGGGCTCGCCACGATCCGTCGCCTCCGCAACGTCGCCGCCGACGAGACGCGCGACCGCGAGGTGCGCTACGCGGCACTGCACGAGACGCTCGTCGTCCTCGGCGACATGACGTGCAATCGGGTCTGGCAGATGCTCGCACGCCGCTTGCGCGCGCTCCTCCAGGAGCCGGCGCTGCGCGCGGCGCGCGAGCGCCTGCGCCGCGACCCCGGCCGCTTCGTCACCCTCATGGACACGTGCCTCGCCGCACTCGATCGCCGTCGCACCGCCGAGGCCGTCGAAGCCCTGCAGAGCCTGATCCAGCTCCTCGGCGACGTCGCCGCCGACATCGACCGTCCCGCCAAGTCCCGCACCAGAGGAGTCACCCGATGAGCGAGTTCGACATCACGACCCCCACGCAGGAGCCGGGGTACGAGACGGCCATGGAGGTCGTGTTTCAGTGGAACTACGATCCCGAGGTGGAGGAGCTGCGGAACCTCTACGTGAAGGCGGCCGAGGCGCAGTGGATCGGCTCGCGCGACCTCGACTGGGAGCGGCCCATCGACCTCGTCAAGTTCGCGACCACGCCGCTCGGCGCCGGCGTTCCGATCGAGCGGACGTCGTACTGGCGCTCGCTGCCCGAGGCGACGATGGTCGAGCTCACGCGCCGCACCGCGGGCTTCCGGCTCTCGCAGTTCCTGCACGGCGAGCAGGGCGCCCTCATGGTGGCCGCACAGCTCGTCAACGCCGTGCCGCACACCGACGCCAAGTTCTACGCCGCGACCCAGACGATGGACGAGGCCCGGCACGTCGAGGTGTTCGCGCGCTACATCGAGAAGCTCGACGAGATCCGGCCGATCGCGCCGTCGTTGAAAGGCATCCTCGACCAGACGCTCCAGACCGGCGACTGGATGAAGAAGCTCGTCGGGATGCAGATCGTGGTCGAAGGCCTCGCGCTCTACGCCTTCCGCGACATGCGGAACCTGACCGAGGAGCCGCTCCTGAAGGACCTCCTCACGTACGTCGCCCGTGACGAGTCGCGCCACCACGCCTACGGCGTGCAGTACATCGAGCGGTGCGTCCCGTGTCTCGGCGACGCCCAGCGCATCGAGCTCGAAGACTTCGCGCTCGAGTGCGCGCGGTCGCTCATCGATCGCAACGCACAGGGCTTCTTCACGACGCTCCTCGGGATCTGGGCCGAGATCGGCGTCGACCCGGTCGCGATGCTGACGAGCCTCCAGAACGAGCGCGAGGAGATCACGCGCGACCTGCCGCGCGGGCGCCGCCTGGGACCCGTGCAGGGGTTCGTGATCCCGACGCTCCGGCGCTGCGGGCTCCTCTCCGAGCGCGTCGCGTCGCACTTCCACGGCTTCCTGCGCGAGAACTTCGGCACCCGCGTGGCGGGCGAGAGCGTGGAGGAGTTCCTGCAGTACCTCCCCGAGCTGCCCGCCGACACGGCGAAGTGGGTGCTCGGCGAACTGCAGTAGGCGTCAGCGGAAGAGCTGCAGCAGGATCATCAGCTCGCCGGCGGTCCCGACGAAGAAGGCCGCGGTGCGGAGGTAGACGATCCCCGCGCTGTAGATGGCGGCGTGCGCGACGCGTCCCCAGAAGAAGAGCTCGGCGCCGAGCGCCGTCGTGGCGTTCGCCTTGCCGGCGACGTGCGCCACGAGCACGAGGATGGCGAAGGGCGCGAGGTTCTCCACCAGGTTCGCGTGGGCCCGTTCGGCGCGCCCCGTCCAGGCCGGGACCGCGAGCGGCGTGTCGCGGTTGCCGAAGCCCCACGCGAGGCCGCCGGGGACGCTCGAGCGCCCCATGAGGTAGACCACCGGCAGCGACACGCACAGGAGCGCGCTCCAGACCAGCATCCACAGGTCGGTCGTCATGGCGCCCGGCTAGCACGGCCGGGTCCCCGCCGTACAGGGTCCGTCCCGGCGCGGCGTTCCTCCAGCTCCTCCAGCGTCCGCGGCCAGTCGGCCCGGAGCAGGCGCGACAGCGAGCGGTCGGCGAGGAGCCTCCCGCCCGTCTGGCAGGTGGCGCAGTAGTTCGACTCGTTCTCGGCGTGGCGGATGCGCTGCACGGGCGCGCCGCAGACGGGGCAGGGCTGGCGATATCGACCGTGGACGGCCATGCCGTCGCGGAACGCCGTCACGTGCTCGGGAAAGCGGTCGCCCGTCTCGCGTCGCAGGCGATCGATCCAGCCGGCGAGCGTCGCGCGGGTCGCCTCGTGCAGTCGCGCGATCTCGTCGTCGGAGAGGCGATCCGTCATCACGACCGGCGACAGGCGCGCCGCGTGCAGGATCTCGTCGGAGTACGCGTTGCCGATGCCCGCGAAGATGCGCGGATCGGTGAGGCTGCGTTTGACGGTGTGCCGCTCGCGCCGGAGCGCGGCCGCGAAGGTCGCCAGATCCGCGTCCAGCACCTCGATGCCGCCGGGATCGAAGTCGCGGAGCGCCGCCTCGCCGCGCACGACGTGGAGGGACGCCCGCTTGCGCGTGCTCGCTTCGGTGAGCAACAGCGTCCCGCGCGTGACGTCGAAGGCGGCGAGCCCGAGCTTGCCCGGGATCTTGGCGCCGCGCTCGCGCCAGCGCAGGCGCCCCGCGATCATGAGGTGCACGACGAGGTACACGTCGCCGGCGAGCGCGACGACGATGCGCTTCCCGATCCGGCGGAGACCCGTGATCTCGCGACCGAACGCGTCGCCGAGCGGCGGGTCGACGCTGCGCACGAGGAACGGGCTCGCCACCCGCACGCGCTCGAGCGTCGCGCCGACCAGACGCGGGGCGAGCGCGTCGAGGTAGACGGTCACGTCGGGCAGCTCGGGCACGACCGCTCACGTGCTCGATCGCCGGCCGTTGTGCAAGCTCGTGGGCGGGCATACCGTCGCTCGTCGATGTCGCCGGCGGCTGCCTGTGCGGCGGCGTGCGCTTCCCGCGCTCCTAAGCCGAGTGCGCGTCGCGCGGGAGCGAGAGCACGAAGACGGTTCCCGGATTCGCCGCCTCCCACGCGATCGTCCCGCCGTGCGCGTCGACCAGCTCCTTTGCGAGCGCGAGGCCGAGCCCGACGCCGTCGGGCTTGGTCGTGCAGAAGGGCGTGAAGAGCCGATCGCGGACGTCGGGGGCGACGCCCGCGCCGTGATCGCGCACGACGATGCGCACGACGCCGTTGTCGGCCGCCGTCGACACCTCGACGCGGCTGCCCGGCGGCGCGGCGTCGATCGCGTTGTCGAGCACGTTGCCGAGCGCCTGCTTGATCTTGTGCTTGTCGAGCGTCGCCTCGAGATCGGCCGACGCCGTCACTGCGAGCGCCACCTGTCGCTTCACGGCGCGCGGGCGGCACTCCTCCAGGCATTCGTCGACGAGCGTGCCGACGGCCTGCGGGTAGAGGTTCAGCGTGCGGTCCTGGCCGAAGGCGAGGAGCTCGTCGACGACGCGGTTCGCCTCGTCGACCGTCGCGATGATGCGGCGCGCATGCTCGCCCACCGCCGGCGGCCAGGCGGCCCCGCCTTCGCCGCCGCGCGCGAGCAGGTGGGCGTACATGCCGATGGCCCCGTGGTGACGCCCGAGCTGATGGAACACCGTCGACGCGGTCTGGCCGATCACGGCGAGCTTCTGGCGCCGCTCGAGCTCCCCGCGCGTCTCGGAGAGCCGCTTCAAGACGGCGTGGAGCGCGAGCGTCCCGAGGCTCGCTCCGGCGAAGGCCCACGGGCCCGCTTCGCGGTACACGAACAGGAGCACGAGAATGACGCTCACGTCGAGCACCAGCGACGCGATGAGCATGCCCGGGCCGAGCACCGCCGCGATGCGCTCGCGCCAGCGGGCCGGCGCCATGCGGCCCGGGATCGGGACGATGCGCAGCCAGAGCTGGACGGCAGCCTCGGTGACGATGACGCCGGTGAAGATGGCGAGGCCCAGGGCCTCCGCGCCCGCGAACACCGCGGCGCGGACGGCACGCTCGGAGACGAGCAGGAAGTGCCGGAGATCGCCGTCGACCACGCTGTCGGGCCGATACGGCTCGCCGCGGAAGCGCTTCGCGGAGTCGGCGGCGAACCCGACGGCGGGAATCACGCCGCGCTTGTCCAGCACGATGATGAGGACGAAGCCGAGGAAGCTCGCGATCCAGTACACCGGGAGGATCGCCGGCCCGATGATGTAGGTCGCCGCCGCGCTCGTCCACATGACGGGGAAGTAGATCTCGACGTCGTCGGCGAGCGAGATGCAGAACGGCCACTCGACGATGAGCAGCACGGTGAGCAGCAGGTAGAGCGGCCACGCGCCCGGCTCGATCCACCACAGCCCCGCGAGCGCGAGGGGCTCGTGCAGATATCGCAGCCACGCGAAGGGCGCATCCTGGCCGGGGACGTCCCGCGGCCGGATCCTACCCCTCCACGAGACCTGCTCTGACGGCGAGGACGGCGGCACGGGTGCGATCGGACACCTCGAGCTTTCGGAAGATGGACGCGACGTGGGACTTGACCGTCTCTTCGGACACGAAGAGGCGCTTCGCGATCTGGCGATTCGTCTCGCCGGTCGCGAGCAGCCGCAGCACGTCCGCTTCGCGCGGCGAGAGCTGCGGCAGCTTGTGGCGGCGGGTCGGCGACTCGCGCGACTGGAACTCGCGCAGGAAGCGCGACGCGAGACTCGGCGTGAGGACGTGCTCGCCGTCGAGGATGCGCCGCAGCGAGCCCGCGAGCTCGCTCGCCGGCGTGTGCTTCAGGAGGTAGCCGACGGCGCCCGCCTGCATGGCGTCGAAAAGGAGATCCGCCTCGGCGAACGCGGTCAGCATGACCACGCGGAGGTCGGGAAGCTCCGCGCGCAGGAGACGCGTCGCGTCGATGCCGCTCCGCTCGGGCAGCTCGATGTCCATCAGGACGAGATCGGGTGCGAGGCGCCCGACCGCCTTCGGGTCGATGGCGCCGCTCGCCCAGTGGCCGACGACCCCGAAGTCGGGCTCGGCGTCGAGGCACTGGATGAGGCCGTCGCGGAAGATCGGATGATCCTCGACGACGACGATGCGATGCGCCGCGTCGCTCCCCACGAGCTGGATTGTCCCGCTCCGATCCCGGGGCCGTCAACGTCGCCTCGCGCAAATTGGCCTTCCGGGGCGCAAAACCCCCCGGTCGGGGGATCGACTGTGGGCCCCCCGGCCGGAAAACTGGACGACGAGGGGGGCTGCATGCGATGAGGCAGGTCATGATGATGCGTGTCCTGGGGGTCATGCTCGTCGTCGGACTCGTGGTCCCGTCCGCGTGGGCAAAGCCGCAGAAGAAGGTGCGCGTGAAGCTGGGTCCGTTCCGGATCGAAGCCAAACGCGACCGCGAGGTCTGCCAGGCGGTGCGCGTGTCCGGCGTCGCCGGCCTCGAGATCGCGAGCTGGGAGGCGCGCTCGCGCGTCAGCAACCACGGCAACACCGGTAGCCATCACCTGGTGCTGTACGGCTACTCGGGTGTCGACTCGACCAAGTTCCCGAACGATCTCATCGACGACAGCGCCGGGTGCGCCGGCTTCGGGCCGCCCGACTTCTTCAAGACACGTGTCTTCCTGTCGGGCTCCGGTGGCGAGAGCGCGACGGGCAAGTGGTCGGTCACCAGCGCCTCGTGGCCGGGCGATCTCGCGCAGGTGATGCCGGCCCCGAAGGACGACCCCGGCGCCACGTGGATCATCATCAACTCGCACTACTTCAACCAGTCGTCGAAGCCCGCGCACGGACTCGTGAAGGTCACCTTCAAGCTGCGCCCGCTCGATCCGCGCAAGCGCGTCATCCGCCAGGTGATCCACGGCGACGCGAACCAGCACATCATGCTGCCGCCCGGGACGAAGTCCGATTCTTCGAACAACCCCGTCGCGTCCGCCTGGCGCGCCGACGGCGCGCCGAACTCCCAGACCGAAGGCGGCGCGAATCCGAGCGGCGACGTGTGCATCTTCAACCTCTCGACGCACATGCACAAGCGCGGCACGCGCTTCCTCATCTCCCATGCCGAGAACGGGCAGGTCGAGGAGGTGCTCGACTGGCCCGACTGGCTCCACGCGGGGCTGGTCCTGCTCCCGTCGCTGAGTCCGATCACCGCCGCGCCGAGCGATCGCTTCGCGGGCCTGCTGCGCGCCTACACGGCGGAGAACGGGTTCCCCGAGGTCCGCTACAGCTGCGAGTACGAGAACGGCGTCGGCGACCGCGAGATGAAATACGGCTGCGAGGAGACGCCGGGCGTGGTCCCCGGCGTCGTGTGGGACGGCGTCAGCGATCCCACCACCACGCACCCGAAGCCCTGCGGCAAGGACGGCGTCAACTGCGACGGGAAGCCGTGCGTGCCGGCGAACCTCGTCTTCGGGCCTCTGTCCGACGACGACATGTGCATCCTGACGGCGACCATCTACGATCCACTGCCGGGAGTGCCGCCATCCGAGGCGTGTCGCTTCCAGGCGCTCGACTGATAGAAGGAGCTCTGCATGCGTCTCGTCCTCGCCCTGCTCGCCGCGCTGCTCGCGCTTCCGCACGCCGCGTCGGCGGGCATGAACCGCAACTACCTCGTCCCGTCGTACGTCGCGTGTCCCGGCTCGGGGAACTGCAACCCTCCGACGCTCGCTTCGGCGTACACGTTCGACACGATCATCCTCATGACGCCCCAGCAGCGTTACACCGGGCCGGGCAAGCTGGCGCTCTCGGTCGTCATCAAGGGCCTCAAGGATCCGAGCGGCAACCTCTTCACCGGCACGATCAAGATGAGCAGCGGGACGACGCGCGTCACGATCCTCTCGCAGGGGGTCGGAACCCTGGGCGAGACGAGCCCGCTCGCGATCCAGCCGCCGTACTCGATCCAGGTGAAGAACGGCGCCGCCCGCTTCCGCTACAACACGCCGGACGCCGCGCCCGAGCACGGGCTCATCGCCGAATCCGTGTCGTCGCCGGTGGTGCTCGATCCCGACGGCAAGCCGCTCGCGACCACGGGCAGCCAGTCGAAGCCGTAGGTCCTCCCCGCGGCTTCCGTCGTGGCGGAGGCGTGGCGCGCGCCGGGGGCGAGGCGTCGCTCGCGGTCCTCGGGCCATGCGCGCCGCGTAGGCCGTGACGCCGGCACCG